>JASMLG010000077.1 GCA_030748805.1 Phycisphaerales bacterium
GGTTCTCGTTCAAGTGGTGGGTACAAAACTTCGCAAGCATTCGTAGAATCGTTTGGAAGCATGTGACAGTCAAGGCACGTTGCGTACATGCCAGAGTTCGGATCACCATAAGGTGATTCAACCCATTCAATGTAGGTTGGCTCAGAAATAATGCCGTCAAACGATTCATCTTCATGAGGATCGTTTTTATCTTGGTGGCAAGTACCGCAAACTTCAGCAACAAGTTGTGGCTGATAAGAAGGACCCATCATTGGGTTGTGATACGTAGCATCGCCAAGCAGACCATATTGCACTGGGTCGTCATACGGTTTAGTAAAGGTAACTGCTCCGGGATAAATACCTGGGTGGTTAATTTTTTCGACATCAACATCTGCAACTTTATGGCATACATCACAAGAGATGCCGTGTGTTGCGTGATCGGACGGGTAGCCAGGGTCATCTGGTCCTTCAAGGGCAGTGAATGGTTCAGGAATCCATGACTCTGGTTGGTGACACGATGAACATTCGGAAGCAGGGTTTGACTCAGCCCAAACGGAATCGCGTAAATATACAAAACCGCCCATACCACCAGGAGAACCGTTGCCTGCGTAAATGTCATGAACCCATGTATTGATTCCCGCTTTTTGCATTGGTGAGTTTTCCCAATCATTTAATTGTTCGGGGTGGCACATTCCGCACATTGTTGGGTCCAATAAGTTGTAAAATTCATTGTCGTATTGTGGAACTGGCTCAAGATTTATATCGAGCCCAGTCGGCGAACTGTTGTATGTTGTTGGGGAATTAAAAAAGCCTTTACTTGCTGCAACGATAATCGAGCCAGCATCGCCTGGAATTGTTAATTCGTAATATCCCTTTTGGTTGGTTGTGGTTCTAATTGCCGTTGCTTGCAATGTGACTAGTGCTCCCTCGACAGGGGAGTTGTCTAAGGAATCACGAACAACACCGGAAATAGTAACATCAGCGAAAGAAACTGTAGAAATAGATGCTGTTAAACAATAAACAAGTACATTTTTCATATCTTCTTCCTATTGAATCTCTCAAAAATCCTAAACGAACCCTCATTAACCCTCATTTAACAATACAAATCTATCATCTATTCGAGCGATTGCAAGGAAAGGTTTCGTTATTTCTATGTATTTTTTGAATAGAAAAGCCGAGATTTTGAATTTATTTTCTATAAATTTTTCGTCAGGTTTTCCACCAATTATCCACCATCTAAGACTTGACTTGCAAAAAGCACCACGGCGCGTGATAACACGCATAAGCAATATGCTTCGTTGACAGTGAGTTCGTCAACAACGCTCTTTGAAAACTTGGTGATACACATATCAGACAGTAATACATGTGTGGAACGAAAGTGATATACATGGATTACTCGCCAGCCCAACCATCTGCAGATGGGTAGAGGATTCCAAACCTCCCATCTAACGGTGTGGGTTAAATCCCTGTTGGAAGATGGGATGGAGAAGGAATGTAAGAAAGCATGTGAAAACATGATGTACTTGCTTTGGCGATTTCAAACTTGACGGTGATTGTTGGTTCATGAAAGTGAGTTGGCAGTGAACGATCAAGAGTCTGAGGGCTGGGTGTCCACCCAAATCGTTGAAAGACGGTTTGAGTGGATGACTCAGCGACCCGCCCGCGCATCCAAGTCAAGCAGGAACGTTGTCTCGAGTTCGGAACGAAACAGAACCACCATCGGTTCACGTTCTACAAGACTTGCCAAGCATGCCGGGTGGCCGGTCTTAGTGATGGTTTGCGGCTTGTACTGTGACGGCAGGCAAGTTAAACCGACGCAGTCCAAAACGGTAAGACCAGCTCGGAAGTGTAGGGGTTGTGGCGAGAAGATACGGCAAGTTAAGCCGAATCAAGCCGCAGCGGTCTACAAAGGAGAAGGTAAATACTGATCCACGAAATACTGATATGCCCTAAGTGCACTGGGTAAAGTGGGGTCGCCCACTGAGATCACCAATGAAGAGTGGCGGAGCCGAAAGGTACCGTTTGACGAACAAAAGTTAGCAAGCAATTGCTGGGACAGTGTGACGAAAGTCACACTGTCTTTTTAGTTGACATAATTAGGTAGAAGCTGCATATTTTGGTATTAATGTCATTCACTAAGCCAGCACCAAGTACATTATCCATTGAGATTATTCCCCCCATGAGGTAATTGTTTTTATATCTTCAGGTAACATTTCTGCTTCTTCGTGTAGTGGAATATAAAACCAAAGCGGCATTTCGCCTTCTTCGACTTCTTCGCCACACTCTTTGCGTTTGTGGTTTTTCTGTTTGGTGGTGTAACTGGACCATTCTGAAAAGTTCAATTCACCTCGTCCATGTCGCACGTCTTTTGCGATAAGCCACGATGCCGGGGCAACGTAGGAGTACCACGGCCAAACAGTTTCGTTGGAGTGGCAGTCGTAACAAGCACGACGAAGTATGGCCATGACATCCGCTGGCGCTTCAATTTCACCGGTGACATCTGGGTTATCTCTATTTACTGGAATAAATTGAATAACCACCAACAAGTCGATAACAAAAAACAAAACCCAAGTTCGTTTTTTCCAATTCCTCATACAAGGGACTTTACCATAACTAAGCAAGGGTTGGATTCATCCCACAGTGTTGGGAAGACCTCTAACGGTGAAAACCCCATTGCAAGATAGAACTTTCGGGTCCTTTCATATTCTTCGCACTCTCTCTGCTCTGCTAATGTTTTAACCTGTAAATATAGAGCCCCATTTTTTTTGAGATACAGTTCAAGGGACTCGCACATTAATTTACCGATTCCTTGTCTATGGAATTGTGGCAAAATGCCCATGCAATGAATTTCAGCAGTTTCTGGAAAGTGCATGTGAATAGTTAGAAATCCAATAACCTCGCCTTCATCTCTTACAAGCATAGTTGGCATTGTGTCTGCATCTTTGATGTATTGCAGAGTTGCTTTCTCTATTCCAAACCATTCGGGCAATGCACGAAGAATAGGTTCGACATGTTTACCACATTCTTTTTCAATTTGAATGCTAATAGTCATGAAGCGTTTTGCTTTTCGTAATTTCTGCGAACCATACCAGAGACCTTGGTGAAGCCCTTTGAATCGTATAGTTGTTCAACAGATTTATCACAACAAACATCAAGCATATATAAATCTTTGTAACGGACCAAAATTCGATCTATAAGAGTTTTGCCAATTCCCAACCCTTGGTATTCCGGCAAGACCTCCAACAATGGAATATATCCACTAAAAATACCATCAGAAACGACATTGATAAAACCAACTACTTGATTTGTGTCAGAGTCAATTGCC
>JASMLG010000078.1 GCA_030748805.1 Phycisphaerales bacterium
TTTACATGTTTACTAGGAGTGTACTTCCTCGTTCTAGGAGGGACATTCATCAATTTACGCAAATGTAATTTGGTTGCAACAGCAGATCCGCGATTAGACGAGGCATTGCACTTTGAAAACGCATAAGAGGAATTTATGAGCTACGAACAACCACATATTGAAAACGATCACGAAGACCCAAACGGTTGGGCAACGTGGGCAATTGGTATTGGTGGTTCTTTTCTAATGATTACTACCGTTGCAATTGCTTGCGGTGTCTATTACTCAGCAGCAACGACAGAGGCGTTCGATAAGAATGTCAATATTAGATTTGAACAGCGCGACATGGTTCGCGATGCACAGCATGCAGTTCTTCTAGAAGCTGCTCACTGGGTATCTCATCAAGATGAGTCTGGAAACAGCGTCCGTAGACTTGTTATTCCAGTCGATCAAGCAATGGATATTGTTGCAGGGAACAGAAAGTAACGATGAGTGTGTTTTTACCAACTTGGCAATGCATTTTTGCAACACTTATGAGTGGCGCATTTGCTATGCCAGTAGTTGCGGGCCCAACGTTTGCCGATGAAAAAGTACCAGAACTCGAGGGTGTTGGAATAACTGAACATCTAGATGAAACGATTCCACTTGACCTTTCATTTGTAGACTCAAGCGGTGCAGATGTTTTATTGAGCGATTATTTTGATGGTGAAAAACCAATCATTATTACGCTGAATTATTATAAATGTCCTATGCTTTGTAGTTTGACACTCAATGGTTTGACGGCGGGTTTAGAAGAGATGGAATGGTCAGTTGGTAATGAGTTTGACGTTGTTACGCTCAGTATTAACCCAGATGAAAAAGCGCCGCTTGCTTTAAAAAACAAAAATGGCTACCTTGAACACTACGACCGAGAGGGCTCAGATAAGGGCTGGCATTTTTTGACTGGCGAGCAAGAAAACATAACAAAACTTGCTGATGCCCTTGGTTTTGGGTATGTCTTTGATAGTAAAACTGGCGAGTTTCATCACACAGCTTCTATTATGTTTATAACTCCCGATGGTCGTATTTCTAAATACATGAATGATGTGCAGTTTGCGGGTCAAGACCTGAAGTTCGCACTCATTGAAGCATCCGAAGGAAAAATTGGAAGCACCATTGAGAAATTACTCCTTTTTAACTGTTTTCAATATGATCCTGAACGGAACAGTTATACACCAAGTGCCTGGAAGCTTATGAGAACCGCTGCGGTTTTAATGTTACTTGTGCTTGCAGGCGGTCTTGCTGTCCTTGGTTGGGCAGGTCCAAAACGTAGTAGTTCAGAGAACAAGAATCCTCAGGATATGGATGGACAAACCCCATGATGGCGAATTTATCATCAATGCTACTGTCGACAGTGTCGACAGGCAAGCCAGAGAACTTTTGGTTGCCTGAACAGGCATCAACAGTTGCTCAAAGTGTTGACCTAACTTTTTTTGTGATTACGTGGATTTGTTACTTCTTCTTTGCACTTATCGTTGCCCTACTTGTAATTTTCGCAGTGAAGTATCGACGAACTTCTCATGATATAACTGTAAGTGGCCCAACCCATAACACCGCGCTTGAATTAACTTGGACAATCATTCCACTGATTCTTGTGGTAGTCATTTTTATGGTCGGAATGCGTGGGTATCTCAACCTGCGTGTAGCACCTGAAGGGTGTTACGAAGTTTCGGTTACTGGTCAAAAATGGACTTGGACTTTTGACCATCCTCAATATGGTGCAACTCAAGTCGGCGAACTAACAGTTCCGGTTGGAAAGCCTGTTAGATTTCTTATGACTTCTAACGATGTAATTCACAGCGTTTGGATTCCGGACTTCCGAGTGAAAATGGATGTCATTCCTGGCCGGTACACTTCGCTTTGGTTTGAAGCAACAAAAGTTGGAGATTACATCCTTAATTGCACAGAATACTGTGGCAAGGACCACTCAAAAATGCAGGCATGGGTGCACGTTGTTCCTGAAGACGAATTTGATGCGAGTATGAAAAAACTTGCAAGTGAGTACGAAGACATGTCAGTTGGGCAACTTCCCGCATACGCAATCAACCGTTTGTACAACCGATGTCAGTCATGCCATTCGCTTGATGGTAGTGACAGTACAGGCCCGACCTTTAAGGGTTTGTGGGATCGTGTGCAGCCAGGTAATGTTGATTTTACATCTGGCGAAAAACTTTCATCTCTTCTTGGTGAAGCAACGGTGTACGAGCAACCTGAAAATTATATTCGTGCATCATTACTAGACCCACAAAAACATATTGTGAAGGGATATCTTGGTTCGATGCCTTCGTTCCAAGGGCAACTCAAAGATAAACAAATTACTGCCATCATCGAGATGTTCAAACATCTCAGAGACGTGACTGATGCAGAGGGCAACATTACCGTCAACAAAGATGGAACACCAAGGCAATAACAATGACTACACTCAACTTGAACAATAGTTCAGACAACTACCTAAATCACACCAAGGGTATCTTCTCGTGGCTATTCACTCTTGACCACAAACGAATCGGGATTATGTATCTCGTGTGTGTTCTCGTCGCATTCTTTTTGGGTGGTGTATTTGCGATGTTACTTCGTTTCCAATTGCTGACACCTGAGGGAACACTAATGACACAAGACCAGTACAACCAAGCATTCACAGTGCATGGTGCGATTATGGTTTTCTTGGTTATTATTCCCGCCATTCCAGCAGCGCTGGGTAACTTTGTGTTACCGATTATGCTTGGTGCAAAAGATGTTGCATTCCCGCGGCTCAACTTGTTTAGTTGGTGGTTGTGGGTTTTTGGATTGGTTTTCTTTTTAATTGCCTTGGGAAGTGGTGGAATTGATACTGGTTGGACCTTCTACACGCCGTACAGTATTGATAAAGCATCATCAATGGGCGGGGTGATTCCTGCACTAATCGGCGCATTTATTCTTGGGTTTAGTTCAATTTTCACTGGAATGAACTTTATCGTTACGATTCATCGTTTGCGACCTAAGGGAATGACTTGGTTCAAAATGCCTCTCTTCCTGTGGGGCACGTACGCCACAGCGGTTATCCAAGTTCTCGCAACACCAGTTGTTGGAATCACCTTGCTCCTTTTGATAGTTGAACGAGCAGTTGGTATTGGAATTTTTGACCCTGCTATGGGTGGTGACCCTGTTTTGTACCAACACTTCTTCTGGTTCTATTCACACCCTGCGGTGTACATCATGATTTTGCCAGCGATGGGTATTGTTAGTGAATTGATTTCGGTGCACTCGCATCGTCATATCTTTGGGTACAAATTTATTGCGTACAGTTCCATTGCAATTGCGATTTTTGGATTCCTCGTTTGGGGACACCACATGTTCACAGCTGGACAATCTCAGTTAATGAACATCATCTTTTCACTCATCACATTTAGTGTTTCGATTCCATCTGCGGTGAAGGTGTTTAACTGGCTTGCGACGATGTACAAGGGCTCTATTAGTTGGAATGCTTCCATGTTGTATGGCATGGCGTTTATCTTTATCTTTGGCATTGGTGGACTGACGGGCTTGTACTGTGCAACTCTTGCCACCGATGTACACTTGCACGAGTCGTACTTCATCGTCGCGCACTTCCATTACACAATGATGGGTTCTGCTCTGATTGGCTTCATTGGCGGTATCCATCACTGGTGGCCAAAAATGATTGGCAAAATGTATAGTGTGTTTTGGAGTCGCGTTGGTTGGGTGCTGGTCTTTGTTGGTTTTAATATGTGCTTCTTTTCCCAGTTTATGATGGGTTCCAAGGGTATGCCTCGGCGCTATGCTCAGTATGCAGAAATGCCACAATTTCAAAGTTATCACATTTGGTCGACGGTTGGTTCGGTCATCATGGCGCTCGGTTTTGTATTGACGTTGCTCTACTTGCTTCACTCAATCTTTTATGGCAAGAAAGCACCTGCGAACCCATGGGGCGGTCGCAGTTTGGAATGGCAATGTTCGTCACCACCACCATGGGACAACTTTGCTGAGCAACCAGAAGTTGGTGACTGTTATGACTACAGCGTTTTGGAATGGAACGAAGAAGAGCAGGGCTACGATTGGAAAAAGGATGCAGTGCATCCTGGTGAATAACGAGAGTACTTATGTCAAATAATGATTCAACAACACATGACAATCAAATTGGGCATATTGTCCCAATCAAGTTTTTAGTTCTAATTTGCTGCATCTTGCTCTTTCTCACAGCGGTAACGGTGTGGGTTTCTCGGTACGACTTTACTGAAATAAATATTGCAGAGTTGGGAATCATCATGGCGTTGTTTGTTGCGACTGTGAAAGCAACGATTGTTGCCCTTTACTTCATGCACCTTCGCTGGGATCGACCATTCCTTGGTTTTGTTTTTGTCGGATCAATTTTATTCGTTGCGTTGTTTATAGGATTAGCGTTGACTGACACGATGGAATACCAACCCGAAATTATCAAGGGTGATACTCCAAAAGTTACTGAGGCAATGGACAAACTGAAACACTAATAAACTATCCCGCGGGATAGTTTTTCTTGGGCACCCCAAAAAATGATTCGTCAATGGGAGATTATTGTTGTATCCGGGTGATTTGCGTACCAAGCGAACCAAAGGCAACGTTCGGAGGGAATCGTGTTTCCCGACTCATCCATGACAGTTGCCCAAAGTGGACCGTTGCCGACAGTAATTGTGGCAGGATTCCCGTCGACCGTTATCTTTATTTCACCATTTGTGTCTGCCGATGAATTGAGTTCAGCGATGTTATACACATCGTGCCCATTGGTAGTAGCGATGGCGAGCACAAGCGTTTTTGGGTTCACGCTGCCTTCTGGCATAGGGGAAACAGGAAAGTAAATCGTGTCGTTTAGGAAGTACGTTCTTGGGTCGCCTTTTCGATACCGTTTTTTATATGTTTCATCAGGAGCAATTGTTGTAGTATCTGGATGCCGTGCAACCCAATCTTTCCAAACAGTTACCTCGTGTGTAATGGGTTGTAGTTGTACATTTTTTCCTGAAATCGATGCGCCTTGTAATGGTGAAAAAAGTTGTTCGCCTTCAACTGCTTTTGTATCAGCGTAGAGCAACATACTTCCGTTACCAGAAATGCCGCTTATGCCAAAATTGATGGGAGTTGTTTGTATTGTTCGATCAAACACTGCTACATGCCCACTTGGCCAATTCCAATACACAACTATTGGAACACCGCCTAGTGTATCGTTGATAACTTCGTGCACGTTTAAAACATGCAATGGGTAGCATCTGACCTCTCCACCAAGTTCTATTCCTACAACGAGGTCGTTACTGACAAGATATTGCTTTCGTTTGTTTCGATTTTTTTCAGCAATTTCCTCAGTATTCAGGATGTTAGGATCTGTTAACACTGGAGACATATCACGATGTTGCATGGCAGGAATAAGCGTTTCTTCGGTAAGTTGCATATTCGTTAAATCGAACTCGTAAGACTCTATTGTTGTTCCATCGCCCGGTGCTTGGTTTGCAACCCTTAGTACCGCCGGTGCAATTGCCCACGCAATCATTGCGAGTAACACAATTGCTAGAACTGAGAGTACCCATCCGCCGCCACGAAAAGTAAGTCGTATATTCTGATCAGACATTATTTGTTCCAAGTTCAATCCACGAAATTGTTTGACGGTCTATGAGCATCATTGCAAGCAAGAGCGGAAGATAAATAATACTCGCGAAGAAAAGTTTACGAGCAGATGCGATATCACGAGCTCTCCAAAACAAAATGCTTCGTAGAGTCATAAAACTCCCCAGAAGTATCGCGGATATTGCGAAGAGTAAACCCGTCTCGTTTGCAACAGTCATAAAGAGTGCAAGAGGAATAAGGCACAAACTCGTCATGACAGTGACTCTTGCTGTTAGTTCGCCAGAGACATCAACTGCTGGAAGCATTTTAAAACCTCCGAGTTTGTAATCATCTTTGTACATCCATGCAAGTGCAAGGAAGTGCGGGATTTGCCAGATGAATAGAATTCCAGCAAGAATCCAACCGCCAGGACCAATTGAATTGCTTGCCGCTACCCACCCGATGAGTGGTGGCAAGGCACCTACAATTGCACCAATAACCGTGTTGAATGATGTCCGAGGTTTAAGCGGAGTGTAAATGAAAACATAAATCAATATCGTGAGTAAAGCGATTCCTGCTGCTTCGATATTTGCACCAAAACTAAGAATAGCAACACCGACGTAAGCGAGTACGACTCCGAAAACAAAAGCGTGTGCCCTTGAAAGATGTCCAGCAGGTAGGGGTCTATCAACAGTGCGATGCATTTTCATATCTCTGGTTCGTTCTGCGAGTTGGTTTAATGCAGCAGCTGAGCCGGCGCATGCGGTGGTTCCAAGAACAGTCCAGAAAAGAATCAGCCAATCAATTCCAAATGGGCTCGCCATAATGAAGCCGGTACATGTTGTAACGACAACTAATAGACTGAGCCGAATCTTTGATAATTCAGCATACAGATTCATTAAACTTGGCGTCGTTTCTGTGGGGCGGCCATCTTCAATCATCGTAGTCGTGCTCTTCATCGAAGCGAGGTAGTATACCTATTCTTATGCAAAATGAACCAAAACAAACCGTTGCTCGAGTCCTTACTCTTTCACTTGGGGCGACAACTGCGATGTGGGTATTTTCGTATATCGCCCTCCTTTTTTCAGGAAAAACAGGCGGTGAAATACTTTTTGTTCTTGGAGCACTTTGCCTTCCAGTTGCTTCTCGCCACGCAAAATCATTAAAAGAGGGTGTTTGGATTGGTTTTATCTCTGCGATACTAAACGCACTTCTAATAGGAAGTATTGTTGGCGGAAAAGCACCAACAGAAATGATTACCGAAGGTTTAATTTGGATCTTTGGTTTATTTGTAGTTTCAATTATTCTTGGTGTCATAGGCGCTTCATTGCACGGACAATTAAAAGACTGTACATGTAATGTTGATTGGCACTTTGGCTTTCTAGTTGTCGCTTCAACTCTTGTATTTTTAATGCTTGTGACAGGTGGTCTCGTGACAGGAATGGAAGCGGGGCTTGCTGTTCCCGATTGGCCAAACAGTTACGGTCACAACATGTTGTTGTATCCACTAGCCGAAATGGTTTCACCAGAGAACGAAGGCGTGTTCTTCGAACATGCGCATCGTCTTACTGGAATGCTTATTGGTTTGACATCATTACTAATGGTTATCTGTGTTTGGAAATGGAGTATGAGCAGGTACGTCCGAACGTTAGCTATTGTGATTTTTTTACTCGTATGCATGCAAGGGTTGCTTGGCGGACTACGAGTAACTGGCACACTTACACTCACTCAAGATAGAGAAATGCTGTCTCCTAATCTTTGGATCGGAGTCGTGCACGGTGTTGTTGGACAACTTATTTTCGCAGGATTTGTATGGCTCACCGTGATGATGTCGCTAGGTTGGAAAAACGCCAAACAATCAACCAATAAGAAAGATAAGTTTTGGGCTGGGCTTCTTGTAATCGCGATGGTGTTGCAACTTGTTCTTGGTGCTCTTTACCGCCATATGATTAGCGACGTTGACCTTGCATCAAAAGCAACTCATGTTTTGTACACACATATTGCTGTTGCGGTTCTCGTTCTTGTATTTGCAAGTGTTGCTGGTTTACGTCTAGTCGGAAGAAGCAATGCAACGCTTAGA
>JASMLG010000079.1 GCA_030748805.1 Phycisphaerales bacterium
TTTACATGTTTACTAGGAGTGTACTTCCTCGTTCTAGGAGGGACATTCATCAATTTACGCAAATGTAATTTGGTTGCAACAGCAGATCCGCGATTAGACGAGGCATTGCACTTTGAAAACGCATAAGAGGAATTTATGAGCCACGAACAACCACATATTGAAAATGATCATGAAGATCCAGACGGATGGGCAACTTGGGCAATTGGTATTGGTGGTTCTTTTCTTATGATTACTACCGTTGCAATTGCTTGCGGTATCTATTACTCAGCAGCAACGACAGAGGCATTCGATAAGAATGTCAATATTAGATATGAACAGCGCGACATGGTTCGTGACGCGCAGCACGCAGTTCTTGTTGAGTCAGCACATTGGGTTACAGAACAACATCCTGAAACTGGTAAGACAGTGGAACGACTTGTGCTTCCTATCAATGATGCGATGAATATTATTGCGGGGAACTCTAAATAAAGATGGATCTTTCAAGAACAACCTGTTTTGCATTTGCTGCCACATCAATTGGCTTTTTATCTGCATCTGTTGTTGCTGGTCCTACTTTCGCTGATGAAAAAATCCCAGAACTTGAAGGTGTAGGTATTACCGAACACCTTGATGAGACGATTCCGCTCGATCTCACCTTCGTTGATGCGAACGGAAACAACGTTGTTCTTGCCGATTATTTTGATGGCGAGAAGCCAATCATTTTTACTTTGAATTATTACAAGTGCCCGATGCTTTGCAGTTTGACTCTCAACGGACTTACTGCGGGTTTGGAAGAAATGGATTGGTCACTTGGGAATGAGTTTGAAGTTGTTACCGTAAGCATTAATCCCGATGAAAAACCACCCCTTGCATTAAAAAATAAAAATGGATACCTCCAACACTATAATCGAAATGGTTCTGAGAACGGTTGGCACTTTTTAACAGGTGAGCAAGATAACATCACGAAACTTTCAGATGCACTTGGATTCGGTTACGTTTTTGACAAGAAAACCGGTGAATTTCATCATACATCATCCATTATGTTTATTACCCCCGATGGCCGCATCTCGAAATATATGAATGATGTTCAGTTTGCTGGCAAAGATATTAAATTCGCATTGATCGAGGCCTCCGAAGGAAGAATCGGTAGCACGATTGAGAAACTATTGCTTTTCAACTGTTTTCAATATGATCCCGAACGAAATAGTTATACACCTAGCGCATGGAAATTGATGAGAACCGCCGCGGTCTTAATGCTCTTGGTACTTATTGGCGGTTTGGCCGTGCTCGGTTGGGCAGGTCCTAAACGACTTGGTTTGGAATCAACTAATACTCAGGATATGGATGGAAAAACTTCATGATGGGATATTTATCATCATTGCTGCTGTCAACAGAGTCGACAGGCAAACCAGAAAACTTCTGGTTACCCGAGCAGGCATCTACCGTCGCAGAAAGTGTTGACTTAACATTTTTTGTCATCACGTGGATTTGCTACTTCTTCTTCGCCTTAATCGTTGCATTGCTTGTTGTGTTTGCGATTAAGTATCGTCGAACATCAAACGATGTCACTGTTAAGGGTTCAAATCATAATACTGTCCTAGAAGTAACTTGGACTGTTATTCCGCTCATATTGGTTGTTGTTATTTTTACAGTAGGCATGAAGGGATATTTAAACCTTCGTGAAGCACCAGAAGGTTGTTATGAAGTTTCAGTTACTGGGCAAAAATGGACTTGGACCTTTGATCACCCTGATTATGGTGCGACTCAAGTAGGTGAACTAACAGTTCCTGTCGGCAAGCCGGTACGTTTACTCATGACCTCCAATGACGTAATTCACAGTGTTTGGATTCCAGATTTTCGTGTCAAGATGGACGTAATACCAGGGCGCTACACTTCACTTTGGTTTGAAGCAACGAAGGTGGGTGATTACTTATTGAACTGTACTGAATACTGTGGCAAAGACCATTCAAAAATGCAAGCATGGGTACACGTCGTCCCCGCCGAAGAGTTTGACAGCGACATGAAAAAACTAGCGAGTGAATACGTAGACATGAGCACCTCTGAACTTCCGGCTTACGCTATTAACCGCTTATATAACAGATGCCAGTCCTGTCATTCACTTGACGGCAGTGAAAGCACAGGACCAACGTTTAAGGGTTTGTGGGATAGGGTAAACAGCGGCAATGTTTCATTTGCTTCTGGGGAAAAACTTTCGTCTATGCTTGGTGAAACAACTGTTTACGAACAACCAGAAAACTATATTCGATCTTCAATCGTCGATCCGCAGAAACATATCGTGCAAGGTTATCTTGGCTCGATGCCATCGTTTCAAGGTCAATTAAAAGATAAACAAATTACCGCCATCATCGAGATGTTTAAACATCTCTCAAAAGTAACTGATGCAGAGGGCAACATTACGGTCAATAAAGATGGGACACCAAGGCAATAACGATGACTACACTTAACTTGAACAATAGTTCAGACAATTATCTAAACCACACCAAGGGGATTTTCTCTTGGTTGTTTACCCTTGATCATAAACGAATCGGCATCATGTATTTGGTGTGTGTTCTTATCGCGTTCTTTTTAGGTGGCGTTTTTGCGATGTTACTTCGCTTCCACCTCCTCACGCCAGAGGGAACGATGATGACACAAGATCAATACAACCAAGCATTCACCGTGCATGGCGCAATTATGGTCTTTTTGGTAATCATCCCCGCTATTCCTGCAGCGCTTGGTAACTTTGTATTACCTATTATGCTTGGGGCGAAGGATGTTGCATTCCCTCGTCTTAACCTTTTTAGTTGGTGGCTGTGGGTCTTTGGGCTTGTATTCTTTTTAATTGCACTTGGAACTGGAGGAATCGATACGGGTTGGACGTTCTATACTCCGTACAGTATTGACAAAGCATCTTCGATGGGCGGAGTTATTCCAGCGTTGATTGGCGCTTTTATTCTTGGATTTAGTTCTATTTTTACTGGGCTGAATTTTATTGTCACAATCCACAGGTTACGCCCAAAGGGAATGACTTGGTTCAAAATGCCACTTTTCCTATGGGGAACCTACGCAACTGCGATTATTCAAATTCTTGCTACTCCAGTTGTTGGCATTACACTTCTTCTTTTGATTGTTGAGAGAGCGTACGGGATAGGTATTTTTGATCCAGCAATGGGTGGTGACCCTGTTTTGTACCAGCACTTCTTCTGGTTTTATTCACACCCCGCCGTCTATATTATGATCTTGCCTGCGATGGGAATTGTTAGTGAATTAATTTCAGTTCATTCTCATAAACATATTTTTGGTTACAAATTTATTGCATACAGTTCGATTGCAATTGCAATTTTTGGGTTCCTTGTTTGGGGTCACCATATGTTTACAGCAGGGCAGTCCCAACTGATGAACACTATCTTTTCACTCATTACATTTAGTGTTTCGATACCTTCTGCTGTAAAAGTATTTAACTGGCTAGCAACAATGTACAAGGGTTCGATTAGTTGGAATGCTTCCATGTTGTATGGCATGTCGTTCATCTTTATTTTTGGAATTGGTGGTCTAACTGGTTTGTACTGCGCAACTCTTGCAACAGATGTACACTTGCACGAGTCGTACTTCATCGTCGCGCACTTCCATTACACAATGATGGGTTCTGCTCTGATTGGCTTCATTGGAGGTATCCATCACTGGTGGCCAAAAATGATTGGCAAAATGTATAGTGTGTTTTGGAGTCGCGTTGGTTGGGCGATGGTCTTTGTTGGATTCAATATGTGTTTCTTCTCCCAATTTATGATGGGCTCTAAGGGAATGCCACGTAGGTATGCAACCTACGTTGAAATGCCACAGTTTCAGATTTATCACATCTGGTCTACGGTTGGCTCGGTAATAATGGCAATTGGTTTTGTTGTGACTCTTCTTTACCTTCTGCATTCAATTTTTGGTGGCAAAAAAGCACCAGCAAATCCATGGGGTGGAAGAAGTTTGGAATGGCAGTGCGCATCACCACCACCTTGGGATAACTTCGCTGTGCAACCCGAAGTTGGCGACTGTTATGATTACAGCGTTCTAGAATGGAACGAAGATGAACAGGGCTATGATTGGAAAAAGGATGCAGTGCATCCAGGTGAATAACGAGAATACTTATGTCAAACAATGATTCAACACATCACGGAGAACAAATTGGGCACATTGTCCCAATCAAATTCTTGGTTTTTATTTGCTGCCTTTTGCTTTTCTTAACAGCCGTAACCGTTTGGGTATCTAGGTTTGATTTCACTGAAATCAACATTTCTGAACTTGGAATAATTGTGGCACTCTTAGTTGCCACTGTTAAAGCAACCATAGTTGGTCTGTATTTCATGCACCTTCGCTGGGATAGGCCCTTCATTGGCTTTATCTTTGTGGGCTCTCTATTGTTTGTTGTTCTGTTTATTGCTCTGGCTATGACTGATACTTTGGAATATCAACCAGAAATCATTAAGGGTGATACGCCAAAAGTCACCGAAGCGATGGACTCGCTCAAACACTAATAAACTATCCCTCGGGTCGTTTATTATCCCGTTAGAAGTTGGTGATTATTGTGTTTGGATGATTCGCAAACCACGCAAACCAAAGAGCGCGTTGGGATTGGATGGGGTTGCCGGATTCATCTTTGACTGTAGCCCATAGTGGGTTGTTTCCGACTGTGATTGTTGCTTTTGCACCGTCAATCGTCGTATGAATCTCTTTGTTTTCATCTGCTATGGAATCAAGTTCGGCGATGTTGTAT
The DNA here is from genome assembly GCA_030748805.1 of Phycisphaerales bacterium. The sequence continues at coordinate 4,742 of JASMLG010000079.1, forward strand.
AAGTGGTATCCACTTTGGGTATGAATTGCTAATACGGGCGTTTTCGGATTTGTGCCATCTTGTGGCATTGGCGATGCAGGGAAGTAAATTGTATCCACCATAAAATAAGAAGCGGGATTTGCCTTTCGATACCGTTTCTTCAATTGTTCATCTGGCATAATTGAAGTAGTTTTAGGATGTTGTTTTTCCCATTGCTTCCAAGTAACGAGTTCGTGAGCAACAGGTGTAAGAGAAGTTCGTTCTCCAGAAACCGACAAGCCAAGCATTGGTGAAAATAATTGCTCATCACCAGTTTGTTCTTCATCGGAGTACATCAACAATCCACCGTTGCCTGCAAGTCCGCTGTTTGCAAAAGATAGTTCTTCACCGTTTACAATTCTTTCATAAACGCTTGCGTGCCCACTTGGCCAGTGCCAAGTTACAACGATTGGAACACCTCCAAGTGTGTCGTTAACAATTTCGTGGACATCTAGCATGTGCATTGGGTAAGCACGGTGTTTCCCATTTATTGATACGCCAATCACTAGATCGTTACTGACTAGGAATGGATCTCTTCCAGTTTCAATTTTTTGTTTGAGAACATCTGATGACATCACTATTGGGTTGTGCAACACAGGAGACATGTTGCGATGCTGCATTGATGGAATAATTGTTTCTCTGTTAATGCGTAAATTTGACAAATCAAATTCGTAGGATTCAATTGTTGCACCATCTCCAGGAGCATGATTTCCCATTCGCAAAATTGCAGGAGCAAGTGCCCACGAAAGCATGGCGAGCAAAACAAACCCGAGCAAAATCAAAACCCACCCGCCGCCTCGTACCGTTAAGCGAATATTGTTTTCAGCCATTATTAATTCCAAACTCAACCCATTGCAGGGTTTCGCGGTCAATCAACATCATCGCAAGCAAAATTGGTAAATAAGTGATGGTCGCAAAGAAAAGTTTTCTTGCTGACTCGTCGTCTCTCATTTTCCAGAAGGCATACGATTTCGAGGTAAGCCATAGACCTAGGAGTGAACCAGTTATCGCAAACAAAATCCCAGTAAAACCAGTTAGAGTTAATAGCAAACAAAGCGGAATCAACAATAAACAAGTCATCATGCTTGCCCTTGATGTTATTCCACCCGATTCATCGATAGCAGGAAGCATTTTGAATCCTCCACGAGCGTAGTCATCTCTGAACATCCATGCAAGCGACAAAAAATGCGGCAATTGCCAAACGAAAAGAATGCCACTAATTATTACTCCACCAGTTTCGATTGTTCCATACGCAGCAACTGAGCCAATCAATGGAGGGAGTGCGCCGACAACTGCTCCAATTATGGTGTTTAGTGAAGTTCTTGCCTTGAGTGGGGTGTATAAAAGAACATACAAAAGGATAGTTATAAGAGCGATTCCTGCTGCTGCAATGTTTGCTCCAAAACTCAAAATTGCCACGCCGATGTACGATAAGACAACTCCGATCACAAACGCATGTGCAATACTGAGATTTCCGCTCGGGATTGGGCGCTCTTGTGTTCGGTACATTTTGGAATCACGTGTTCGTTCGATGACTTGGTTTAAAGCTGCCGCTGCACCGGCACAGAAAGTTGTACCAAGGACAGTCCAAAGGAGTTTAATCCAGTCGATTGCGGTTGGGCTAACCATAACAAAACCAACCGCTGTGGTTACAACAACCAGTGCGCTTAAACGAATCTTGGTTAATTCACAGTAGAGCCCAGGCAACTTTTTTGTTGTACTAGAAAAGGCGACTTTATTTGTTGAGGATACATTTTCCATGTCTAAGACCGTTAGTATACCCCATCGCAAATGCAACAAGAAACGAAAGTAAATTTAGCTCGCCCACTTACATTAGCCCTTGGTGCGACCACTGGGATGTGGGTATTTGCGTATATAGCACTCCTATTTTCTGGGCAAGCCGGTGGCGAAATCCTCTTCGTTTTAAGCGCATTGTGCATTCCGTTTTCTACAAGGTACGCTGTCTCAAAAAGTGAAGGTGCACTTGTTGGAGCCATTTCTGCTCTCATAAATTTGTTACTTGTTGGGAGCATAGTTGGTGGAAAAGCACCCGGCGAAATGGCTATGCTTGGTATCGTTTGGTCACTTTGTTTGTTTGTTGTTTCCATTACGCTTGGCATCTTTGGCGCGTCGTTTCGCAAGAATGTGCAAAATTGTGACAAGAACATCGATTGGAAATATTCTTTCTTTGTCGTATCTAGTGCACTTGTTTTTTTAATGTTAGTAACAGGTGGGCTAGTGACAGGCATGGAAGCGGGACTCGCCGTGCCGGATTGGCCAAACAGTTATGGCCACAACATGTTGCTCTATCCCTTAACGGAAATGGTTTCAACTGAGAACGAAGGTGTTTTCTTTGAACATGCACATAGATTGACTGGTATGTTCGTCGGGCTGGCTTCGCTCATCATGGTTGTTAGCGCATTTCGTTGGAAAACAACAACAGCAGTTCGATGGTTAGCAGTGATAGTTTTTCTTCTTGTATGCACTCAAGGACTTCTCGGTGGACTCCGTGTGACAGGGCACCTTACTCTTTCACAAGATCGCAGCGTTCTTGCCCCGAACCTATGGATTGGAGTTACTCATGGAGTTGTTGGACAACTAATATTCGCGGGTTTCATTTGGCTTAGTGTGATGATGTCGCCAAGTTGGAAAAATGCGGAGCAGTCAAGGTATAAGAAAGATACTTTTTGGACTGGACTTCTTGTTGCCGCAATGGTTTTGCAACTTGTTCTTGGTGCTCTTTATCGCCATATGATTAGCGACGTTGACCTTGCATCAAAAGCAACTCATGTTTTGTACACACATATTGCTGTTGCGGTTCTCGTTCTTGTATTTGCAAGTGTTGCTGGTTTACGTCTAGTCGGAAGAAGCAATGCAACGCTTAGA
>JASMLG010000080.1 GCA_030748805.1 Phycisphaerales bacterium
GCAATGGAATATATTGCAGGTGCAAAGACATTACTTGAGTACGCAACACAAAAAGATTTAAATGTAAATGACCGTCTTGTTCTGTTTGATCAAGTCTGCGATGCAGTTCATCATGGTCACTTAAAAGGAATCATTCACCGCGACTTAAAGCCAGACAACATTCTAGTAGATAGTGCAGGAAATCCAAAAATTATCGACTTTGGAGTTGCAAGGGCAACGGATTCTGACATGGTAGTCACAACCCTGCAGACGAATGTGGGTCAATTGATAGGCACTGTCCAGTACATGAGTCCCGAGCAATGCGAAGCCGATCCGGATTTGATTGATGCCCGCAGTGATGTCTACTCCCTTGGAGTGATGCTCTATGAATTGCTCACTGGACAGCCCCCTTACGACTTGTCTTCGATCCCAATATACGAAGCGACGCGCCTTATCCGCGATCAACAACCGACAAAAATGACCACCATTGCTGAGGGTATTCAAGGCGATCTTGAAACGATAGTTTCAAAAGCCATGGACAAAGACCGCGACCGTCGCTATCAATCTGCCTATGAACTTGGTCAGGATATAACGAGGTTCATTGAGAATGAACCTATTCACGCACGCCGTGCAAGCATGGTCTATCAACTTAAAATGTTTGCGCGGCGTAACAAAGCAGTTGTTGCAACAGTTGTGACAATTGCAATAGCTCTAGTTATTGCAACGACTGTAAGCGTTTATGCAGGGATTCGTGCATCTCAGGCGGAGGCAAAGGCTATTGTTGATCGTGATCGTGCAATCGAAGCCGAGCAAGCGATTTCCATTGAACGTGATCGTGCTGTCACTGCAGAACAAGTAGCCAAAGATGCACTTATAAGGGCGGAAGATTCGCAGAGAAAAACACAAAAGGCAATGGAAGAAACTCAAGAAATCTTCCAGATGATGCTTTCGATAGCTGAATTCAATAAAGACCTTCTTGCACTTGGTGCTCCACGAAATACACAGGGGAAAACACTTTCAGTTCATGATATTTTGCTTGTTGCAACGGGTGAAATTACGGAGCGTTTTGGTCATGAACCAAATCTTGAAGCTCCAGCACGTGTGGCTGTTGGCACCTTGTTATGGGAGATGGGTGATCTAGAGCCCGCACGAGATGAACTCGCAAGAGCCATTAGTCTGTTTAACTCAATGGGCAATAACGAACGTGTTGAGGAACAGTTACAAGCAGCTATTACTTATGCCAAAATTATGCTTGATTTAGGTGATTATCAAAGCGCAAAGGAAGTCGTAGATAAAGTAATAGAGGGCGGATCGCAAGTGCTTTCTGCTGGCGCCTCTTCACCTGAGGTGCTTGCAGGCAGGGATTTACTTGCAGATATTTTTGCTTTCACACTGATAGAGACCGATGAAATGCTTGAGATACGTCGCGAAGTTCTTTCGGCTATCGATGAAGGTGCTGTTGTGAGCCGAGAATTTGAGCTTGGAGCGAGAGTAGCATTTGCAGAGGGTCTTATGTATCGAGAAATAATGACTGGAGCAGTAGAGGTAGGCCCCTTGGGACGAGAATCTGCCGAGCTATTGCTTAATTTGATACCTCAACTAAAGGAAGAGTTAGGCAATTTACACCCAGTAACAATTGATGCTCGTCTGACATACGCTCGCTGTGTTGCCAGAGAGTTTAAATATGGCGAAGCAGTCGATCTCCTGGAAGAAATTCATAGCGATGCCGTGAAAGTATATGGCCCTTTGCATTTGAAGACAGCCGAAGCTGTAGGTTCTCTTGGATTGTATTACATGTACACAGGAAATCCTAAAGCAGAATCGTCGATGCGGGAGTCACTTGAAATTTACTCTTCTCTCGTTGACAACAGCAACCAGACACTTATGAGGGCTAAATCAATGTTGTCCAGCTTATTGGTAGGTGAAGAACGATATGATGAAGCCGAAAAACTGTTAAGAGAAAATATGCTTGTAATTTCAGATAATAAAGCAGAAGAGGGTTTAGTTAGTAGTATAAATACGAAGGGCTCGTTGTCATACGCTCTTCTTATGCAAGGAAAATTTGATGAGGGCTTACCTCTTTGGCATGAGGTCGTTGATTATCTTATGCAAATTGAAGCAGGTGAGGCGACTAGTGGACTTGGGGGGATGAAATTTATACGCGCAATGGCATATATCGTCAATGGACATCCTGATGCGGACAAGGTTGTAGACGAAATGTTTGCTGATGAAACTCGTATACACGGTAAATACAGTGCTCAAAATTTTCGTTGGTGGTTTGGTTTGGTTCAAAGGTATTTAGAGGTCGGCAATGTTGACCGAGCGATTGAACTTCAACTTGATGCAGTTGAACAAGCCCAAGAAATAGCTATAAACGAGGAGGGGAAAGACAGGCTTGAATTGTACAAGATGCAACTTGAGCTAGCGAACATGTACGAAGAGGCTGAGCGATTTGATGAGGGAATAGACTTGCTTTCAGAACTTGTTCCATCACTTGAAGAGAGAGTCGGTTTGTATGATCGACTTGTAATCGTGGCAAAAATGATTTTAGCAAAATCAAAATTCAAAACAGATCATACTGAAGAGTCAATATTAATGATGGCAGCGCTTCATATTTCATTATCAGATGAGCTCGGAGTTGGGGATTCAATGACCAAGATCGTTGAAACTCAATGGATAAATATGCTTATCGATCTTGAGAGATGGGGTGAAGTTGACGAGAAGATGGAGAAACAATTTACTCGGCTAACTGACGATGCAGACTTACTATTGGAATTGTCTGAAAACATCATCCAAAATGGTCACATGGAATATAAGGAGCGTTATTCCGATTTAGCATTGAAAGCAGCACAGCGTGCTGTTTCAATTAAAGGTGAGCTAGCCTCCGCAGCTACTTTTGTACTCGCGCAAGTGTATTTTTCTCGTGGCGAGTATGTAGAAGCATCGAATTGGTATGCAAAATCAATCGCTTTTGCTGACGAAGACAATGAAGATATAGAAATGTACCGATCAAAATTTCAAGAAGTGACCACCAAATTGAAAGACACTGTTGAAGAGTGACAAATCCTTTGCTCATTTCCACCTGGTCGTTTTCGCTTCCAATTATTGAAGCCGAATATCCGAAACTTGCTACGGTTGGTTCCGCATTGGACGTTGTTGAAGCATGCGCGATTGCTGCGGAATCTGATGATTCAATTGACTCCGTAGGCTATGGCGGGTTACCCGACCGCGAAGGTCGTTGTACATTTGACGCTGCAGTGATGCTTTCACCACCAAACAGTGGGTCGGTATGTGCAATGGAACGCCACCTTCACCCAGTGACTGCTGCTCGTCTAGTCATGGAACGTACCGAGCACAAGATGCT
>JASMLG010000081.1 GCA_030748805.1 Phycisphaerales bacterium
GTAATCCGTCGATGCCAAGTTCACGAATCATCGCATCAACAAGTTCGATGATTCCGACTTTGAAACGAAGCCCTGCGCGTGTACAAGTATTCACTTGCCCTGCGGTTGCAAAACCATCTTGCACCATATCAAGGCAGTACAAACAAATCGGAAGTGCATATTTTCTAAATGCTTTCCCTCCAAGGTCATCGCTGCACGCAACGTGTACTAGACCATCTGCACTTTTAATTTTACCGTTTGCTCTATCTTTGTTTGCTGCTTCAAAATATGACCAGTAATCGTCTCTGGACATTTCACAAATTGGAACGTACTTACCGCTTGCTGGGTCAAACACACCTTCGGCTCTACGTTTTTCGTTTAATTGATAGAAACCCTTACGATCTTTTGAGTTTGCTCCTGTACTTCCTGCAAGTTCAAGTTCACCAATCCAAGTTGGATAGTACAAACCATCGCGGCTGTAAAGCGAACGAAGTCGATCGTCTTTTGGCAGCGCTTGACCGAGATGTTTTGATGATTCCGTGTATGGCATGTGCCCAGTGTGGTCTAAAACACTAAATGGGTTAGCGGTAAAGAGTTCCCACAAACCGCCAAGTTGCACGATGTCGTCACCTGTTTTTACATCCCAAGAAACAATTGCACCCATGCCTTGGAAGATTGGATCTGTCAAGTACCCATGGTGGTCAACTTCAAGCGCAACCACTTTCTTTTCAAGAATCTGATCAGCAAATACAACACCAAATCGAAATGCTTCCAATGAAGCGTACTTACCCTTCATCACATCGATGAGCCGGTTACCTTCAAATGGGAAGTACCCATGTACCGTCAAAAACTTTTCGCGGAAGGATGCTTTGGTAAAAAGTTCAGCAAGTTCTTCTGTTGTGTGCGAGGAAGTGTTGGAGAAGATTGCCGCCATTTTGTCACCATCAGCGACGGCTTCTATTGAAGCGAATATCTTTGCCTTAATGTTTGCATCTTCCGTTGCAACTTCCCAAATTACATCGCAATCGGACAGACCTTCATAAGAATCCGTACAAGAAACACGTGACCGAAATTGGTCCATGTCTTCTTGACGAATCATTGCACCTTTGACTTCGCGAGCCCAGCCACTTTCAAGACGTGCGATTGCTTTATCAAGCGCGTCCTTACTTACGTCAAGTAGAACTACTTCGCACTCAGTTCGCCTTAGCAAATCGATTGCTATGCCTTGTCCCATTGTGCCTGCGCCGATGACTGCAATTTTGCGAAGCGAGTTTACTCGCTTCACTGCTTCATCAAGGGTTTTATCACCAAATATAAATGCTTTCTTCATTGTTAGGATGCCTTCGTATTTCTAATAATCATGGCAATCCCTTGCCCGCCGCCAATACAAGCCGAAGCGCAACCGAGTTTTGCGCCGCGGCGGTCCATTTCATACATTAAATCAGTCACAAGACGCGTACCTGTTGCACCAAGGGGGTGACCAAGAGCAACTGCGCCACCGTTGACGTTTACTTTGTCACGGTCGAGTTCAAGTTCTTTTTCACAGCCAAGATATTGCGCTGCAAATGCTTCGTTAATTTCGTAGAGGTCAATATCGGTTGTGTTCAAGCCAGCACGTTCAAGTGCTTGTCTAATTGAGGGCACAGGTCCTTGGCCCATAATTCTTGGGTCTACACCAGAGATGCCGTAACTTACGATTTCGAATTGCGTATCTAAGCCAAGTTCGGTTGCTCTATCGTAGTCCGCAATCAAGACAGCCGCTGCGCCATCTGCAATTTCACTAGCGTTGCCGGGTGAAATTAATTTGTTTGGTGTAAAGCCGGGAAGGGATGCGAGTGTTTCGTAGTCAGTGTCACGAATACACTCGTCGCTTTCCATGTGTACTGCGTGACCGTTTCGGTCAACAGCGTCAAGAGCAAATATACCTCGCATTCGATCGCCACCATTAAAGTGACTATCGCTTCGTGCAACGCGAGCTCGTCTGTGTGATTCCACCGCAAACTCGTCACATTCTTGGCGAGTGACGCCAACTTTGCTTCCGTATTCATCTGCGGTGAGCATCATTGCTGTGTTTGCAACATCGTGGTTCAACGAAGCAAGCATCGAATCCTCTGATTTTCCACCATCTTCAAATTCCCAAAAGAATGCTGATGATTTTCGCTTTGCTCGGTTGATTTGTGGAGCACGCGTCATCGTTTCGCCGCCAAAGCAAAGCACGACCCTTGAGTCATCCATATTGTTAGGCATTGCAATTTGTTGCATGCCATTGACGATGACTTGGATTCCTGAGCCACAGATTCGCTGCACCAAAAGTGCTGGCATTTCATCACCTAGACCGCATCGTAGAGCAACATTTCTTGGAAAGTAAAGATCCTGCGAGCCGGGAGCTGTAAATTGATAGACGTTCGCACCAACGCAACTGTCGATGTTTGTCTTATCGATACCACTTCGGGTGATTGCTTCTTCGCAAGCGAGTACAGCGAGATCTTCAGCGGAGAAACCAGAGAGGGTTCCACACTTTACTCCTAGTGGCGTTCTTGCTGCTGATGCAATTACTATTTTTAAATCGTTTTCTTGAGTCACTGTTGTTATGTTCCTGAAGTTAGTTATTTCAATATTTCTGGTCGGAGGTACTTCCGCGGGTCGGGGGTTCGGGGGTTATGTTCCCTGCATTTGGTGTTTTGCGATTCGGATAACACGTTCGCTTGGGTTTGTCGCGAACATGTCGTGAGTTTGATCTTCATATAAAGACATAACTTTTTGCCTGACTACTTTGCCAGAAGGTGTAAGTTCGCCTCTGTCGAGTGAAAGCGGGTTGTCGGCGATTATTGCGCGAACAGGTCTTTGGTATTTCACTTCGATGACTGCATTTATTCGTTCAAGTTCTCTTGCGAATAAATCTCGTAGAGCTGGGACGCAAGAAAGTTGGGAGTCAAGTGGCAATTCATTTTCTTTAAGCCATGTACTTATGTTTTGTTGTGAAGGGAAAAGAATTACACCGACGTAATCTTGTCCACTTCCAACAATGAGCGCTGAACTTATGTATTCGGATTCATTTGCGAGGGTAATTTCAATTCTTTGTGGGTGCACTTTTTCACCAGTTGTAAGTTTGAATGCTCCATCAAGGCGTCCGAAAATTCGCAGTCCATCTTTTCTAAACTCTCCAAGGTCGCCAGTGTGGAACCAACCATTTCGGTCGATACAATTTGCAGTTGCATCTTCATCATCAAGATATCCCTGCATAACGTTTGGGCCTTTAACTAATATTTCTTGCGAGTCATCAATTTTTACACGAACGCCAGGAATCGGCATACCAACATGTCCGCTTCGCCAAGTTCCGTCCATTGTTGTAACTGTTACGCAAGGTGATGTCTCGGTAAGACCCCAGCCCTCTAAGACAGGAATGCCGTGCCTTCGATAACCCGCTTCAACGGTTGCGGGAAGTGAGGCACCAGCTGTAAATACCATGCGAAGTCGATCCCCAAAGACCATTGCATCAACTTCATCGTTCTTCTTGCATTCAGAGAGAAGCATTTCATGAACGCGAGGAACGCTAAAGAAAATAGTTGGTTCCCAGAGTTTCCAATTATCAACTATACGGTCCATGTCTCGACCTTTGGAATCATCAATTCCAAGTGTCGCACCATTAAACAAAGTCATAAATCGTTCAAATAGTCCACCAAAACTATGGTGCCACGGCAAGTAACTTAGGAAAGTGTCATCATCATCAACATCCCACAAAAGCGAGAGCGCTTTTTGCTGAGAAATTATATTTCTATGTGTAAGTCGTACACCTTTTGGAGGGCCAGTTGTACCGGAGGTGTACATGATTAGGCAAAGGTCGTCGCCATGGACGAGATTGATTCGTTCATCAAGTTTGTCAGTTGGTGCTTCATCGTTTTCAAGTAAAGAAGAGAAAGCATCTGCGTCCGTTTGTTCCACTTCATCCATCACCCAACTTTTTGTAATCTCATTGAACGTGCTTGCAACAACTTTATCGTGTTGTTTTTTGCAAGATGAAACAGTGTATTTTGGTCTTGCGTGGTTCAAGATGTAATCGACTTGATTTTCAGGGTATCCCGCAAAGATTGGAACTGTCACGCCGCCGATTGACATGAGCGCCATTTCGAACATGAACATTTCGAGGCGATTTTCGCTGAGCATTGCAACACGATCACCCTGCTTCACACCTTGAGCAATGAGATTGTTTGCAATCGTAAAGACGTGGTGTGCAAAAGCTCGCCATGAAATTGTTTGATTTTCATCGCCTCGTCGATACCGAATAAATGTTTTATCAGCGAACGTTTCTGCACGATTGCGAAGAAGTAAGCCAAGTGATTCTTCGTAGCCACCGAGCGGAATTAAACTTGTATGTTCTTCTCCCCCACGAACTGCCCCAATCTCAGCATCCATCTTCCGGGGGGTTGATTGACAGTATGCTAGGCAACTGTTTTCAAGGAAGCCCTTCGTTAAGTTAAATCGCTCTTCTGGTGAAGTGAAGTTATTGTCGGTTGTTAGTTCGGTAATACCAGCTCGTTGACGAGCAAGATATGCAGCAACGAAGTAAATAATATTGTTTGCAATTTGCTTGACGTGTGAACAGCCCTCGTGCCCGCCTATGCGGCGAGTTATTTCGCCCATCACTCCACGCTCAATACGCAAACCAACAAGTCGTTCTGCCGAGTTTTGAACTTCTTGGCAAACAGGAAACGGTGTGCGAATCATGTCTAACTTGCTTGCGATAATTTGCTCGTTTGGAATATGAACCGTCAACTCTAAATTTATTAGGTGGTTGCTGTCAAGCATCGTTCCAACAACAACAAGGTCCTCGTCATTTAACTTAAACAAATCAACGCCCATGTCTCGTCTTGCAATCAATTCCATATTTTTTCGTCCTCCATCCGTGTTTGTTTCTTCTTTCTTGTGGCGAATTGCCCTTGCCATTGCTTGTTGCACTTGTCTTTTGAGTGAATTGAACAATCGCTCTTCTGCAGCCATTCCTGAAGTAATTGCATACTCAATAAGGGGTTGCAAAATCCATTGTTCATTTGTAAAAAGTTGCACACTGTCAAGACCAGAATCGAGTGCATCGTAAAAACCCTTAAGTGAACTTGTTACGTGTCCACGGTTTTTCAAAATTGTTTCGCGGTGTACCGACCAAATTGATTCGTACGTTTCATCTTCTCGATAAACACCAATCGCGTTACCAACTCGGTATACCGCTTCGGTAATTTTGCGAACAAATTCCGTTTTCTCTGGGTCAGCACATAAATCACCCATTCGAACATCAAGAATGTTTCCGTCTTCGTCAACCGTGTGAATCAGACCGGCAACATTCAATACAATCGAAATCATCGCTTTGTCAAACTCAAGACGAGTTCCAGAAGTTTTTTCATGATGGATACATTTGTAATTTTTATCTGAAAGAATTGCTTGGATTCGTTCTGCTTCTAGTTCAGTACAGCCAGCAAATTCAATCCAGCCCTTACCTTTTACGAGGTAAACAGAATCATCACCACTCCCCTTGCGACCGCCCGCTTGCATTGCAACACCACGAACTAATCTATTTTGCAAAGCATTTGCCATGTCTGAAGTGAAGTTTGGAAGGCGACCCATGAGTCGTGACTCGTTGAGTTGATCTGATGCCTCACTAATCATTCGCTCGGTGCAGATTCCGTTTGGTAAAACGAGAATAATTGGAACGTAATTGCGAACATCCTGCACAGATTGCATGTGTCCACGTGATGATAGATTTTCAAGGTAGTGAATGATTTCTAACGTAAACTCACCGAGTTGGTCTGGAGTACTGCACAAAAACAGAAGTTCGGGAAGTGCGCCACGCGAATCAGCATCAAGTGGATTTGTAAAGACCCGATCTTGAATGTCGACCGCACGCATAACATCGCCATCAAGGTAGCGAAGGATGCCATTTTTATGAAGTACTTCGGTGCTTTTACTTCCACTGCGTCCAACAAAACAATCGGCGTTTGCGTGCAAATAGAAAGCAACACCAAGTGCGCCGGGCGGATGAATGCCAAGTTTGCCAGAAGCGAGCATTTAGTTGTTTTGTCCTTTTTGTTGCATTGTCTTATTTCTGGGGTCTTATTTTCGTGGGTTCCGGGGGTTCGTGGGTTCCAGGGGTTCGGTGGTTCGGGGGTTATGGAATAACAATTGACCTTAACGATTTTCCTTCTTTCATTACATCAAACGCGCCTTGAATATCATCAAGAGCGAAACGGTGTGTTACGATTTTTTGCAAGTCAATTTGGCCATTTTCGACCATCTTGATGAGGGGAACATATTCTCCCGGTGGGCAACCAAGCGACCCAGTTATTTCCATTTCTTTGAACATGATTTTGCCAGCAACGATGTTGATTTTTTCGTGGGTGTATCCAACAACGCAAAGACGGCCACCGATTCTACAACACTCAAACGCCTCTTCGATGGTTCGAGGATTGCCAATGACTTCAATTGCAATGTCGGCGCCACCGCCCGTCATCTTTTTCACTTCTTTAGAGACACGTTCAACGTCGCCGGAGTTAATTGTGTGGGTTGCCCCAAACTCTTTCGCCCACTTTAATTTTTCATCGTTCATATCAACTGCTATGACTGTTGCGCCACATGCGGATGCAATTTGAACAGCGTTGATTCCAACTCCACCACAACCGTAAATCACCACAGTATCTCCGGGGCGAACTTTTGCACGATTTTTCACTGCGTGAAATGGCGTTGAAAGTGCGTCAGCTATGATGGATGCTTCTTCAAGCGGGATGCAGTCGGGAAGAGGAAGAACATCTTTTGCATCGACTGCAACGTATTCTGCATAAGCACCATCAAAGTGGTTTCCAAGCATTTTCATATCACTGCAAATATTTTCGCGACCCGCGCGGCAGTAACTGCAACGACCACAAGTAAGAACAGCAGGAATAAGAACGCGTTGCCCTTCTGCAAGATGCGTTACATTTGCCCCTGCTTTTTCAATAACGCCGGATGCCTCGTGGCCAAGCACAATTGGTGGTGCTTTGAAGGTGGGGATGCCATGTTCAATGTAGTGAAGGTCGGTGTGGCATGCGCCGCACGCTGCAACCTTGACCAAAATATCGTTTTCGCCAATTTCTGGTACTGGGATATCCTCGATGAGAATTCCTTTGTCTGTGCCGTGAAATACTGCTGCTTTCATTTTCGTTCCTTTAGGAGTGCGACCAATTCGCTTCGCGTTTTTCTAAAAATGCAGAGATGCCTTCGTGGGCATCTGCAAGTTTCATAAGTTCTTCCATGTATATTTTTTCTGCTTCGTCTAAACGGTGCATGACCTCTGCCCTGTCAGCAACTGTGCATGCTTTTTTCGCCATCCGAATGACGGGTCTCGATAAACCACGCAAGTTAGACAAGTATTTTGCAACATTCTCTTCAAATGTTTCAACTTCGTAGACATGACTAACTAGACCAATTCGGTGGGCCTCATTTGCTTTGATGGTCTCGCCGCACACGACAAGTTCAATTGCTTTTCGCGTTCCAATTTGTAGAGGCAACATTGCCGCTGCCACTGGTGGGAAGACGCCAACTTTTACTTCGGGCTGCCCAAACTTTGATTTTGCTGATGCAAGAACGATGTCACAGAAGCAAGCAAGTTCCATGCCACCTCCAAGAGCTGCGCCGTTGACCACTGCAATTGAAAGAGCGTCACTTGCAGTAAGACGCCTAAAGATGCCATGAAATTGTTTCACCATTTCATCGACTTTATCTTCAGCGTGATCGCTGACATCAACTCCTGCGCAGAACGCCTTGTTCACTGCGTTGAACACTATGACCGCAACATCTTGAGTTGTTATTTCATCAAGGGCTGCGTTGATTTCTGTCATCATTGGAATGTCAAGAACATTCACAGGAGCATTGTCGAGCGTAATTGTTGCGATGCCGTCTTGCACATCGGATTCAATAAATTCGTAGGTTGTCGTTGTCATCAGATGTACTGACCTCCGTCTACTTTGATTACTTCGCCCGTGATGAATCGAGCACGCTCGCTACACAAGAATGCTACACCGCCTGCAACGTCTTCAACTGTTCCAATGCGACCGAGTAAAATTTCGCTCATTGCTGACTCACGCTGTGCTTCGGACATTCCCTCAAGAATTTTTGTATCAATCATTCCGGGTGCAATTGCGTTCACCGTAACGTTAAACTTTGCTGTTTCTTTAGCAAGTGTTTTTGTTAAACCAATCACGCCTGCTTTTGCCGCTGAGTAATTTGCTTGTCCAAACTTTCCTCGCAAACCATTAATCGAAGCGATGTTTACAATCGAGCCCTTGTTTGCTGTTCGCATAAAGGGAATCGCCGCCCTGCAACAATTAAAAACGCCAGTTAAATTAACATCAATAACTTGTTGCCATTCATCATCGCTCATTTTCCAACTTACATTATCACGAACGATTCCAGCGTTGTTCACTAGTGCATCTAACCCATCTTCGGCAAACTCAGAAATTGCTGCATTTACTTGCGCGGAATCAGAAACATCGACAGCACGACCCCACACTTGTTGTGACTCGTCAAGTTGCACATCAAGAACACCAACTTCATAACCATCGCTTGCAAGCATTGAAACAATGCCCAAACCAATGCCATTGCATCCCCCTGTCACTATTACGCGAGGTGGTGTCATAAACTTCCTGCCTTAACTTATGCGTTTGCTGGAACTGCTAATGCAGCGCCGCATTTTCCGCAAAATTCAAACGAACTTGGAATACCCTTAGCACCGCAATCGCCACATTCTTGTGAATACGGTCCCCAAAGGAACTCACTTGAACCGTTTGGATCTGCTGCCAAGTCACGCATACCTGCGTAATCCGCTTTGCGTTTTTCGACAAATGCGGTCATGCCTTCGTATGGTTCCAAACTTGTGTAATGCACAGAGAGCCAGTCGCGAGCGTGCCCAACAGTTGAGTGCCAAGCGAGGTCTTTCCAGAAATTAACTTGCGTCTTTGTGTAACGAGTACATTCAAAGAATTTGTTAATAATAATGTCGCAAAGTTCTGCTACTGCTTCATCAAGAAGTGAAAGGTCAAGGGAATAACCATCTTTGCCCTTCTTCGCTGCGTTAATTTGCTCTTGGGTTGCGCGTGTTTCAAATGGGTTATCCCATTGGTCGGTGTTCCAATCAGCAAGGTATTTCCTGCCATTTGTAAATGTTGTGACCCAGTTACCATCTGCGTCTTTGACTGTTGGCACGACCATATTCACTAGACCCATACCAAGTGATGTCCAAGATGGATACCGTTGGTTGAGCATTAATACACCGCGTGCTGTACGGTCACCAACTGTTACAGGTAGCCATTGGGTTGAACCACCGCACGCAACCGAACCAACATTCGTTCCGACTTGTGCAATAAATGCATGTTCGCCCATAACACCAAGGTCGCAAGCAAGCTGACTTTCATTGCCGCCACCAACTGCCATGCCATTAAGGCGAGCAATCACTGGCTTGGAACAATTCAAAATGGATTCAATGTACGCCTTGAAGCAACACATATATTTCCAATAGTCACGAGGTCTCTGGGTATAACTTGATTGATATTCTTTTACATCACCCCCAGTACAGAATGACGAATCGCCAACTCCTGTAAAGACCACGACTGCGATTGCATCGTCCCAAGAAGCATCTTTGAATGCCGCTTCAAGATCTTGAAGAGCAGGCGTGCTGTATGCGTTGTAATTAAAGGGACGATTGATTGTGATGTACGCAATGCGCCCATCCTTCTTATACGTCACTTCCTCGAAGCCGAATTCGTCGGTACACTTTGAAGGGAAAAAACTCATGGTAAAACTCCTCTTGTCTTAGGTCTATATATAGTACCCACGAGGGTGGGCGAAAAGCACAATTTTAACACCCGAACGGTCGTTCGACAATTATAGCACGATTTTTCACAAAATCTTCTATCTTTTTACCTTTTTTATAGTATTATTACATAAACAAATGCCGTTATTGGCGCAAGAACTCGGTTTTTTGCTCAAAAACGACGAATCAGAGGGCTCCAGATGGGCAATACTATTCCCGAACAACCGTTCGCCTCGCGAACCAAAGATGACCGAAGTACTGCACACAACAGCAGTTACAACGAGCGCAATGATGCCATACTCAAAGCGGCAACAATGCTCATCGCACGTGATGGATACGAAAAGGCCTCAATGCGGGCTGTTGCAGCGGAGGCGGGTGTAAGCCCCGCCTCGATGTACCACTATTTTGACGGCAAAGAAGCGATGCTTTTTACTATCCTTTTTAGAGCATTTTCTGGTTTAGAATCAAATTTGCGGATGAAAACGCATCTCATTGAAGATCCACTAGAACAAATGCGAATTATGATCGCAGAACATGTCATGTTTTTTGCAAACGACATGGATGGACTTAAACTCTGTTCCCACGAACTTGATTCTATGACTGGCAAGGCATACGAAGAGTTGCACCGTATCCGCCGTTCCTACTACCATCACACTCGCGAAATCGTAAACAACCTTATAAAAAAATATAACCTCAAGGTCTGTGATCCTCACGTTGCAACAATGTCACTCTTTAGTGGACTGAATTGGCTGTACCGATGGTACGATCCACATACATCGAGTCGATCCCCTGCTGTCTTAGGTAAACTGTTCTTTGAACAGTTTATAGGCGGGCTTACTGGCAGCGAATTATTGCAGCAGGACAACGGAGAAGAAACATGATTGGAACGTGCCTTGGCGGATTAACCGTCTACAAACCAGCAACACTAGATGACGCATTTGCCGTTCTCTTAGAACACGGTGACGATGCAGCCGTCATTGCAGGCGGCACCGATCTTCTTGTTGACCTTCGCGTGCAACGTAGGGATGAACACCACCTTGTTTCACTTGCGAACATAACAGAACTTCGAGGTATTGCAGAAACAGATAGCGGCGTATCAATTGGCGCCGCGACAACGCTCAATGACTTGTTGCAATCTGTTGTCATTCAACAAAACTATCCAGCAATCACCGAAGCTGCTCAAGCCATGGGCTCAAACCAAATTCGTAACTCGGGAACAATCGGTGGAAATATTGCAAGCGCTGTTCCTTCGGCTGATTTGCCGCCGGTTCTTCTTGTTCTTGGCGCAGAAGTCGTCATTGCAAGCCAAAACGGTGAACGGACCGTTCCGATTTGCGAATTTTTCCAAGGCGTACGCAAAACATGCGTAGCAATTGGC
>JASMLG010000082.1 GCA_030748805.1 Phycisphaerales bacterium
TGCTGTAGCAGGGTTGCCATCAGGGTCCATGAACCACTGAAACGTTTCAATAGCATCAGCAACTGTTTCGCCAATACTGCTTCTGTCAATGCCTGCTGATGTAATCCAATGTGCATCTGGCGCAACGCCGATGCCCTGTGCACTGCCACAAACAGTTCCCATCGTATGAGTTCCGTGGCTGCCAGAATCAAACGGGAAATTGTGGTTGTAGGTGTAAGGGTCTAGGAAAGCCCACTCTGGGTGACCTGCATATTCAGGTCGTAAACCAGCCCAGTTAGAAGCAAGTGCTTCGTGTCCACCGTCGACTCCTGTGTCGAGCGTAGCAACAAGAACACCGTCGCCGGTGTATCCCATCGCCCATGCTTCAGTTGCGCGGATTGCTGTGATACCCGGTTCGACACCTACACGGTTGTTACCACTATCAGTGGAACCAGTGGTTACTGGAGTAATCAATTCAATGCCGTAGTTTAGATAAATATGTTCCACGTCATTACGATTAGCAAGTTGCCTAATCACTGCAGGGGGGGCATCTACACGTATTACATTTGAAATCCAGAAAGGAGTAACTTCAAGTACGCCTCGCTGTGTTTGAAGCGAAGCAAGAATCGAGTCTTGTGAACTATGTGCAGTTGCTTGTAATGTTTCGACGACGAGTTGATGTCTGTCTACGTGACGCATTCTTGCTTGTGAAATCGAATCGGAGAGCGATTTGATGTCAACTTGTTCTTCTAGAAACACGAGTGCAGAGACAGTTCCTTTTGCTCCGACCTCTTCCATCTCCTGAAGTAAATTGTTGTCGATAGTAAACTCACCCAAAATGGATGAGCAAAGTGTTGCAGTAATACAAGTTGCCAATAATTGAAATTTCACGAATCTTTCTCCTTCTGCTCAGGGAGCGTAATACCTGTATTCACATTATGGCGAGTACGGGTTTTGATTGCAATGATTTTTACTTGTTATTAAGCATTTAAGTACCTACGAAGCCTTTGAGAATCGCATTTTGCGTAATCACTCTAGGACAGAGTGGGGTCGACCCACGATGTTTCTGAGCATTTTATGCAAGACCGTTTTGTCTTAAAATGTATATTTTTAACAATTCTCGCTCTAATTTCTTGTTTTTACAAACTAATCAGTCATACTTAACTCATGGGAGATACGGCATCAGATATCAGCTTTTAAATGTAGCATATATTGTGGTAGTGGCGACAAGTGTTGTTGCACAATGCCCAGATGGGCAGTTCGAAGATTGCAACGGGTACTGCGTTCCATTATCGTATGCCCAAGACTCTATTTGTGATGACGGCACTGCGCAAGAATTTCCAGAAGGGTCGGGGTACTACGTCGATCTGTCTTGTCAGGAATATTGGTGCGATATAGGGAATTGTTCTGGTTGTGACAACCCATGTGATGCAGGTTTTCTTACAGATTGCAATGGTAATTGTGTACCGGTAACTTTTATTGGTGATGGTGTTTGTGATATGGGGCAACGATCATATAACGGTGTGCCAGTAGATTTTTCATGCCAAACTTATGCTTGCGATTTGTATGATTGTTCAGGTGATGGGCCGTGTCATGAAGATGGTGGACATAACGGTTTAGACGACCCGGGTGCCTGTTGTATTTCTGAAGTATGTAGTGAAACAACCCGCCGTCTTTGCTTGGAATCAAACGGCACATTTATGGGCGCAAATACTTTGTGTCAGACTGGCACTTGTGATTGTGGGGCTGGGTGGACTACAGATTGTCTTGGAAATTGCATACTATTTGAAGACATACAAGGTATTTCATGTTCAGCTGATACTTGGCTTGATTACGGTGACGGTCCATTTTTAGTAGATGTAGATTGTTTAGAACTTGCTTGTAACCTTTCAAATTGCCTTGGTGTTTGTCCTGGTGCTTGTTGTGTAGGTGGTGGTTGCGAGATAACAAGTACATATCAAGAATGTTTAGATATTGAAGGACTATTCTTAGGAAGTTATGTTTCATGTAACGAAGGGAGCGGTTGCCTTGATCAGCAAAAACCAATCCAGTTGCCCAACAATGAACTTGAGTGGAGCGGAGCACTTGGCACATTTGAATTTGGCCCACAATGGATTGCAACTGGTGGAGACATTCTTATCGCTGGTGGTGCTGTAACTAATTCTACGTGGGACTTAGTAACAGGTGTTATTGTGTATAGGTTCGATGTTGACCAGTGGGTGGAAGAAGCATTATTAGAAATGCCTTCTGGTGGACCCGCATATAACGAAGCAAGTTACGCAACAGATGGAACAAGAATAGTCGTTGGATCTTACGAGTATGACGGAACCGGTCAACGAATGGTTCTTGATATTTTTGCTTACAATGATAAGACAGAAGGGTGGGAATTTGAGCAAACAATAGATGATGGATATGCATCACCATATTGGCACTTTGGTTGGGGTAAAGCGATTGCCATCGACGGTGACAAGTTGGTAGTTGGAGACTCGACGAGGAATGACTTGGGAGATAATAATGGTGGTGGTGCGCATGTTTATACATTTACTAACTCAGAGTGGATTTTAGAGCAAACTCTTGAACCATTCGGAACTCCTCCATACCCAGATGGTGAAGACCAATATTTAGGAATGTCAGTTGCTCTTGAAGGAGATACGGTCGCTCTTAATTCTGAATCATCAATTTTGATATACGACATCAGTACCAATCCAGCTATAGAAGTGCAGCATCTCAGAAACATGAAGGGAACTGCTTGGAGTAGGCATCGTTCAATGGATTTAAATGCTGGGAGACTCATGACGAATGTTGTGTATGCCGATTTGGAAAATCAAAATATTGTCTCTAAAATTTATGAACAAGTTACAGGAGTTTGGGTGCAAACTGCAGAATTGCAACCTTTTGATACCACACTATTAGATTCAACCGGATACATCGTTGACCTTGAAGGGGATCTTGCACTTATAACTTCTCCGACAGATAGTGACCTTGGTATAGAAACCGGTTCAGCTTATATGTGGAAACACGATGGCTCCGAATGGGTTTTTCAAGCAAAGTTATGGTCGGACAGAGCAGTTGGCGGTGATCTTTTTGGTTCTTCTGCTGCGTTGCATGGCAATAATGCTTACTTGTCAGGTAAAATTGATGAACCCGAAGGTGACAACATAAAAGAATTTTGGCCTCGTGGAATTGCATGGATTAATCCACTTGGTGGAAATATTTCTGATGACTTAAATTGGGATCCAATAAAACCAACCGTTTCAGATACAGTTTCATTTTCACTTCGTTCTCAAACAAGCATTTCAGTAGACGAAGCGTTTCCTTTCGTGGATATGTTCATTGGACCAGGTAAGTATTCCTTTGATTTACAGGGAATTGATCGAACACTTGGTGCAGGTGGCGAAGCTATCAATATTCAAGGTGTTCCTGGATTCGGTGCTGAGTTAAAATTCAGAGGTGGAATACTTCAGGTTAATGGCGATCTGTATGTAGGTGAAGATGATTTGCCTGGTAAGTTATCACTTGGTTCGAATGACGCAGGCGTCATGGCCCAAGTCCACATTAATGGTTTGTATCAACAGCACGATGGTGGTGTAATACAAATTGAAATTGCTACAGGCAGAGATTATGCTCCAGCTCAAGCTACTGGTGTGTCGCCGCTGCTTAATGGCATTCTCGAGTTAAATCTTGCTGATGGGTACTTGCCACAAGATGGTGATCTTATACCATTGATGTCATCTGAATTTGTAAATCCAAATACTGGTCAGTTTTCGATGGTGCTTGTGAATGACCCTCTCCCTGATGGGTTATATATCAAGTTAAATTACATTGAAACTGATGGGTCGAGAGATTTTGGCGGAACGATTTATGCTGAGGTTGATCAACTCGCAAACTTGTTTGGGTATGGCGATCCTAATAGCGAAGAAGTGGCAGGTACAGCAACCGATGTTCTGCTCACAGATATTGGTTCATCAACAAGGACTGCAGATGGATACGATGACATTGTTGTTACAACAACCGACGCAGTCCATGTCTTTTTGAGCGATGGATCTGGTGGAATAAGCTCTCAAGCCACATATAACGATTCGGGTTTTACTTCGCTTGCAGCAGTAGATTCGGGAGATCTTGATGGTGATGGTACGAATGATCTTGTTGTTGTGAATTCGACAACCGATCAATTCATTCCAATTTTTAACGAATCGAATGATATTACATTACTTACGATTGGTACTGCCGAAAGTACAGGGCCAAACCCAACAGATGTCATTGTGATGAATACGGATGCTGACTCTGATGATGATGTTATTATTGCATGCAAAGGATATTCATTCTCTGATGGCGAGATAAACTTCTTTAACTCAGTTCCAGCACTTACCGGAGTTTTTACTGCTGATTCGACTTTGCCTTCTCCAGGTTCTCCAGGAAAGATTGACCCCGGCGATGTGAATAATGATAAAGGTTTTCACATCTATGTTTCTTTAGGGATGTCAAATTCAGTGAGCAAGGCGAATCAGATGGCAGGAACTAGGAGTACTTGGCAATATACAGCTTCTTCTCAAGTGCCAATTGGTCCACAAAGTTTGGTGTCAGGTGATATCAATAACGATTCGATTGAAGATGTAATCGTAGTTTCGCCTGAATCAGATACATTAAGTATTCTTCGTGGATTACCCTCTGGTGATTTTGCAGATCCACTCCAACTCTTTGTAGGCGATGAACCAAATAGTATTACATTGTTGGACTTTGATAACGATGGTGATTTAGATATCGCAGTTATAGCCACAAGTATTACAACAGGAAATCGCGTTGCGATGATTTATAGAAACGATACTTCTTTGAATGGTGGAAACCTAATGTTTGCACTTGATTCTACCTACGACGATGGTGCAAATCCCGTACTTATTGCTTCTGGCAAATTAGACAATGATGATTTTGATGATTTAGTTTCTGTTAGCGAAGTTTCTTCTTACAGAGGAACTTCTGGTAATGTCATCATGCGCAAAGCAGAATCTTCACCGGCATCTTGTTCAGAAGACTTTGATGGTAACAGTGAAGTAAATGTGCTTGACCTTCTTACACTGATTGCAGCTTGGGAAGCAACTGGTTCGAACCCTGAAGATTTGGATGGTAATGGCGTTGTCAATGTACTTGACTTGTTAATTTTGATTGCGGCT
>JASMLG010000083.1 GCA_030748805.1 Phycisphaerales bacterium
AGGTTCGAGTCCTGTATGGCCCATTAAGGCAAGTCCAGTGTTCATGAAACCTTCTGTAAATTAACACCTGCAGTTTTAATGGCATCGATGCATTGGTCAATATGTTCGGATAATTCGACACCGAGTTCTTCAATACCGGTGTTGATATCTTCTCTTGAGATTGCAGCTGCAAACTTTTTGTTTTTAAGTTTTTTTCTGACACTTTTTGCTCGCATCCCATCAAGTCCAGTTGGGCGAACTAGGGCACAAGCAACAATAAATCCAGCCAACTCATCTACAGCAAAAAGTGTCTTTGCCATGTCCGTTGTTCGCAGCACTCCGCTGTACGTCGCGTGTCCAAGAATTGCTTCAATGATCTCTTCCCCAACATCTGTGTGATTGCGAAGATAATCAACCCCGACAAATGGATGTTCCTCCATAGTTGGATGCCGCTCGTAGTCGAAGTCATGCAATAAACCGGTGATAATCCATCGGTTACGCTCTGCATCGTCACCACTGCAATATGATGCCATGCACGCAGCAACACACTCCATATGTGTGCGAAGTGATGCACTTTCAACCCACTCCATCATCAATGTTCGTGCGTCTTCAGGGGACATGGTTGTCATATAGCAAGAATACCAAAAAATTTGCAGTTATAAATTATGCGTTTAATTCTCTTAACCCCCCTGCGTACACACCAGCGGGATTTTATGCCTTTTTAGTTGCAATATTGATGTTTCATGTTACGTTTGATTCGTTTGAGAGGATTTAGATATGCACACAACTATTCTTGCATCACTCGTACTTACACAAACATATCCAATTGTAGACACAGGCCAAACTCTCTGTTTTGACAATACTCAGGAGATAACAACCCCTTCTGAGGGTGATCCCTTCTGGGGGCAAGATGGTTCATACGAAGGTTTGCAATCTAGTTACCTGAACAATGGTGATGGAACGATTACCGACTTAAACACTGGGTTAATCTGGCAGAAGTCACCAGATTTCACAAGCCAATACACTCACGCTGAAGCGGTAACTTATGCAAACGATTTAAATCTTGCGGGTCAAACTGATTGGCGACTTCCAACAATGAAGGAACTTTACTCCATAGTTCTATTTATTGGTGACAGTTCAGATGTTCCAGAAAATGGCATTCCATATTTGGATGATAATTATTTTGACTACGAAAACGTAACTGAAAATTTTGGAGACCGATCGATAGATATGCAATTTTGGTCAAGTACTGTCTATGTTGGTGAAACAATGAACGGCGATGCAACTGCGTTTGGAATGAACTTCGCAGATGGTAGAATCAAAGGATATCCAATGGAAGAAATTCCAGGGATGGGGTTCTTTTCAAGGTACGTCCGCTGTGTTCGTGGTAGTACTGATTACGGAGTGAATGATTTTCAAGCAAATGGCGATGGCACAATCACTGACAATGCAACTGGGTTACAGTGGATGCAGGGCGACAGTGTTAAAGCAATGAACTGGGAAAGCGCTTTAAATTATTGTAATGATTTAGAATTTGCAGGCCACGGTGATTGGCGTTTACCTAATGCAAAGGAATTGCATTCAATTGTTGATTACACTCGGGCTCCACTTGCAAATGATCCTTCCATGCGAAGTGCAGCAATCGACCCAATTTTTGAAGTTACTACTGAGGAATCATACTTCTGGGCATCAACAACTTTTACTGAAACTCCACCAGGCGAAAGTGCCGGGCCTTCAGCTGTCTACATTTGTTTTGGTATGGCTATGGGTTACATGTGTCCACCTTGGGATACGCCGCCGTGCGATGGAAATGGTAATTGGTTAGATGTACACGGCGCAGGAGCGCAGCGCTCTGACCCTAAAATAGGTGATCCAGATGATTACCCCTATGGTCATGGGCCTCAAGGCGATGACGTTCGAATCTTCAACTATGTAAGAGCGGTTAGAGATGTTGCAAGTTGTGTAACTGATCTTGACGGCAACGGCTCCGTAGGCGTTGGCGATATCCTTGCCTTAATTGATCAGTGGGGTAAATGTAACCAATGTCCTGCAGATTTTGACAATAGTGGATCCGTTGATGTGGTTGATTTACTGGAGATTGTCAATATGTGGGGTCCATGCGAGTAATCATGATTATTCAAACTTTTAATCTAATCGCAATTTGTAGCCTACCTCCATTTGATGGAATCACTCTATATAGCGCAAACAATGGCCCTGATTCAAATCGAACTATCTTGATAAACAATGATGGTGATTTATTAAATGAATGGATTGGGGCAGATAGAATCGCTTCAACAGCTTATCTTCTTCCAGGTGGTGAACTATTACGACCTTGCAAAGCAACTGGTCCAAATGGACCAGCATCTGGAGGTAGAATTCAAAAGTTTTCATATGAAGGCGAAGTTCTTTGGGATTACACATGGGGCGATGAAAATAACCAACCTCACCATGATATCTGCTCAATGCCAAATGGAAATGTACTCATAGTGGCTTGGGACAAAAAGACACAAGCTGAAGGAACTGCTGCAGGCAGACAAAATTTGAATTCACAGATTTGGCCAACTCAAATTGTTGAGGTCATGCCAACTGGTCTAAATTCGGGTGAAGTAGTTTGGGAATGGCACTTGTGGGACCATATTATTCAGGACATTAGCCCTTCTATTCCAAACTATGGCGCCATCCATGAACACCCTGAAAAAATAGACATCAATAAGGGAAACATCGCGGGTGGTGGAGCAGCTGGCGATTGGATACATGTGAATGCACTTGATTATCATCCAGTTCTTGATCAAATAGTATTCAGTTCAAATAGTTTGGATGAGATTTATATAATTGATCACAGCATTACAACAGAAGAAGCTGCTGGGCCAGCAGGAGACATCCTGTACCGATGGGGCAATCCAAGTAACTACGAACGAAAGGGTCAGCACGTTCTATGGAATGTTCATGGTGTCAATTGGATAGATGAAGGACTGCCTGGCGAAAACAACCTAATTCTCTTTAACAACGGTAACGACGACAACTCTTCTGATCTCATTGAGTTCCTGCCACCATTGCTTAAAGATGGTACGTATGAGATAGAGGATGATCAGCCATTCGACCCACTTCCAGGTGATTACGTGTTCTTTTATGAAAGTAATGATTTTCATGGAGATCATCTATGTGGGGTCTACCGTTTAGCGAATGGGAATACCATCGCTACAAATGGTCCTGGACAAGAAGTCCGCGAGTTAAATTCTGAAGGTGAAATCGTATGGCAACATTTCACACCATTTACACTCATGAGAGCAGT
>JASMLG010000084.1 GCA_030748805.1 Phycisphaerales bacterium
GAAGTTGGTGGGGGAGGTGCGAGTTCTAGTGGTTTTGGCATATCTTCGTTACGATTAAGGCAGACGATAAACATTTCGGTTGAAATTGCACGAGATGCTTTGGGTTTGAATCCCTTGGCTGAATCAAATGAGTTTGCACAACGTATTAATAATTCGGGATATGCTTCGCCTTCAAGGACTTTCATTACAAGGTTTCCGCTTGGCTTTAAAAGTGTTGCTGCCAAATCAAGTGCA
Organism: Phycisphaerales bacterium; assembly: GCA_030748805.1. The sequence goes on from JASMLG010000084.1 coordinate 235, forward strand.
ACGTGACAAAGATTAACAGAACCGTGGTGGTCAATGGTCCTGGTGCCAGTTGTGCTTGGAGCCATGTCACTCAAAACAACATCAAATAATTTCTCCCCAAAATCGTCAGGTGTTAACAAAGTCACATCTTCTTGAATGGTCGAAACATTGGTTGACAGCCCCCCATCGATTGCTTTAAGATCAACTCCAACCACCTTGCCGTGTTCACCGATTCTCTCCGAAACAACTTGCAACCAACTACCCGGTGCAGCGCCAAGGTCAAGAACAAAATCACCCTTACTTAAAACACCTCGCTTATCATCTATTTCCGTCAACTTATATGCTGCACGACTGCGATATCCCTTGCGTTTTGCTTCTCGAAAAAAGTGATCATGTAAATCACGTTGACCAGACATTAATTTACCAAGTTAGCCATTCTGTACTAATCCACGGTTCGCTTCCAACGGGATCAGCAACAACAAAAATGCGAATGTTTCCATCAACGGTTCTCATCACCAAAGAGTTTACACCGTTGTTAAAGTTGGCAACAAGATGATCTCCTGTAGAGCCGGGCAAAATGGTTGCTTCGCCATAACGAAGATCAAGAGATGCCTCACCGTTCATTGCAGTTGCATCAATTGTGCCGGATGATTCTGCACGAACTCTATACACAATGTCTCCCCTTATATTTTCAATAAGAACATCTTCGTTCATGACTCGTGGAGTCACAATACGAACATCACCATCGCTTGTCTGTATATTAAGTTCGCCTGTGATTCCAAGAAGAGTTACATCTCCGTTTTTGGTTTCGACAGTTACGCCATGAATGGAGTTTGCTCGCACGGTTATGTCAGCAGTAATTGTGCCAAGAGGATTATCATTCGTGGTGGCATCAACATGGATTATTTCTCCCCAAGGTGTTGGTTCAATGTAGGTTGAACACTCCATGTGTAAATCAGGCATTGGAACTTCACCTAACCCAAGTTCAAGTTGCTTTGCAGAAACTGTGGTTTGCAGAACTGTTGGATCTGCAATTACAGTGACATTTCCACCAAACGAACTCACATCAACCGCAATAGGACCACTTGTATTAAGGGTTGTGGTCTTGAAGTTTACAACCTGAGTTGTTTGGCAACCAATAAGAGTGAGAATTGCGATGAAACATAATTTTTTCATAACGTTGTTGTGGATTGTAGCGAAGGTAGAATGTGGGGATGAAAGATACCAATACTATTGTCGGTCTTAGGGAACATTCCATGCCAGTTCATGGAGCAGAAAATCCATCCTCACTGAGGCAAGGCACTGCCCCCGGAAGTTATGCTCTTGAAGCAAACATTGGTGGTTCAACAACGTTTAGTTCACCAGACACCCCAGGAATGCCAGCCCCTTCAAACAAGACCGCTTGGGATTTTATGCAATCAACCAACACGAGCCCTGTTACTCAATTAGAACATGCTCGAACTGGAACAGTTACTCCAGAAATGAAAAGAGTGGCACAGCGTGAACCCCACTTAACTGCAGAACAAGTTCGAGATGAAATTGCAGCGGGTCGCATGATTATTCCTGCAAACATCGTTCATCTTGCGATGGACCTTGACCCAATGGCAATTGGGCGTGCCTCTCTTACAAAAGTAAACGCAAACATGGGCGCATCGCCTATTTCTTCGGGCATCGAAGAAGAACTAGAAAAATTACACTGGTCGGTGAAATGGGGTGCTGACACAGTTATGGATTTGTCTACCGGCGGTGATTTGAATGCTTGTAGGCAAGCGCTTATTCGCGAATCAAATGTACCGATTGGCACTGTTCCGATTTACTCGATGATTATCGATAAAAAAATTGAGGACCTCACCCCCGAAATGATTATGACTGAGCTTGAAAATCAGGCGAAGCAAGGCGTGGATTACTTCACGATTCATGCAGGAGTGTTGCACGAACACATTCCATACATAAAAGACCGTTTGATTGGGATTGTCTCGCGTGGTGGTTCGCTTTTGACGAAGTGGATGATTCATCACAACAAACAAAACCCAATGTACGATTGCTTCGATGACATTTGCGATTTAATGCGACAGTATGATGTTGCGTTTTCGTTGGGCGATGGTTTGCGTCCCGGCGGACTAGCCGATGCAACAGATGAAGCACAAATAAGAGAACTAGAAGTTCTTGGTGAACTCACTGAGCGCGCGTGGGCGAAGGGCGTGCAAGTTATGGTTGAAGGTCCGGGTCACGTTTCATTTGATCAAATTGAATACAACATGAAACTGCAACGCGCTATTTGCCACGGCGCACCTTTTTATGTGCTTGGTCCAATAGTTACAGATATATTTCCCGGTTACGACCACATTACAAGTTGCATTGGCGCAACTGCGGCTGCGTACCATGGCGCTGCGATGCTTTGTTACGTCACTCCCAAGGAACATCTTGGCTTGCCAAAGAAAGATGACGTAAAGCAAGGGTGCATTGCGTACAAAATTGCAGCGCATAGTGCAGACATTGCCTTGGGCATTCCGGGAACGCGCGACAATGATGACGAACTTACAAAAGCACGTGCTGCGTTGAATTGGCAAAAACATTTTGATTTAAGTTTCGATCCCGACTTTGCAAGGGCGATGCACGACGAAGACATGGATGTAGATACCGATTTTTGTGCAATGTGTGGGCATGATTGGTGCAGCGTTCGGATAAGTAAGGAAATTCAAGAGTTTGCTTCTGGCAAAGATGACGATTACGCTTGGGATAAACCAAAAGTAAGCGCAGCTCTTACGATTGAACAAAAAGAAATTCTTGAACAACGCGGCGTGCTTTCACCAGAAGAAGTGCACAAACTTGCATCAAAAGTCAAAGGAAATGTTTCGATGACGACTCAAGGCAAGGCGACCTGCCACAGCGATGTTACGGACGCCGACTCAGCAAAAGCGATGCAAGAAACGCAATCGAGTTTGTAAACATTTTTAATGTTTGCACCTATCAATAGCAGCCGTAAATCCGTTTAACGTAAACCGTGTGGGCACAAACAGCGGTGAATTGGCATAAAGCGCTCAAGTCGAGGATATGTGTGTGGACTTTGTTTTGAGTGCCATTCCCTCTACAAATACAAACAACAGAACACAAAATCGAAACATGTTTTTCTCATTCTAAAACCTAATGCGAAAATGGTGTTTTTTTCCGCAATAATAAGACAATTAGGTGTTGAAAAACTCCTAAAAAAAGCCGATTCTACTGGGATATGGAAAAGCAGCAAACAAGAATCGACGCGCCCGCTGAGTGGCGATCTAAACTTACGGGAATTTCAAGCGGACTGTTGCTGTACGAGACCGTGACAGGTCTCGCGATTATGCTTCTTCCGTTCTCTCCCTTTAACCAGTTCAACGTACTGTTGCATACCATTCTTGGTGTTGCAATGATAGTTCCAGTGATTTGGTATTGCGTTCGCCATTGGCTAGTTCGTCGCAAGGGTAATTTAAGTCACTATCAATTGCTGGGTTATATCTCAGTTGCTCTTTTGCTTG
>JASMLG010000085.1 GCA_030748805.1 Phycisphaerales bacterium
TTATCAACAACTGGCCTGATTCCCTCAAATTCATAGAAAGGCATTCAAGCATTGTAGAGGGCGTACACAAAGCAAAAACAATCTCGCGGTAAAGTTTATCTGGTGGCAACCCTCTGGAGTGTCAAAATAAATGAAAACATGAGATTTATACCCGTTTTTCTGCCTAAAAAAAGTGTTTGTTTATGAAACTTATCCTTGCAATCTCCCGAATAGAGGATAGATTTGTATTGTTTTAAGAGAGGGTTCGTTTAGGATTTTTGAGAGATTCAATAGGAAGAAGATATGAAAAATGTACTTGTTTATTGTTTAACAGCATCTATTTCTACAGTTGCATTCGCTGATGTCACTATTTCAGGTGTTGTCCGAGATTCCTCAGACAACTCCCCTCTTGAGGGTGCTCTTGTCACATTGCAAGCAACTTCAACAAGAACCACCACCAACCAAAAGGGATATTACGAATTAACAATTCCTGGTGATGCTGGCTCAGTCATCGTCGCAGCAAGCAAGGGATACTTCAATACACCCACAACCTACACAGGAACACCATCAGGGCTAGACATTAACCTCTCCCCTGTTCCACAATATGACAATCCGGGATACTCGCTCATGGATCCCACAAACTGTGGGTTGTGTCACCCAGAACAATTAAGCGACTGGGAAAACTCACCAATGCAAAAGGCGGGAATCAACACTTGGGTTCATGATATTTACGCAGGCAATGGATCTCCTGGCGGCATGGGTGGTTTTGTGTATTTGCGCGATTCCGTTTGGGCTGAGTCAAACCCTGCTTCCGAATGTTCATCGTGTCACCAACCAGAGTCGTGGATTCCAGAACCATTTACTGCGCTTGAAGGACCAGATGACCCTGGCTACCCTTCCGATCATGCAACACATGGTATCTCCTGTGATGTTTGCCATAAAGTTGCAGATGTCGATGTAGATAAAATAAACCATCCCGGCATTTACCCCGGAGCAGTTACTTTTACTAAACCCTACGACGAACAAGTTCAATATGGTTTGCTTGGCGATGCTACGTATCACAATGCAATGATGGGACCTTCCTATCAGCCACAACTCGTTGCTGAAGTTTGCGGTACTTGCCACCAAGATAAAAACGACCCGCATGAAGATGAGTCATTTGATGGCATTATTTCTGAGCCAACATACATTGAATGGATAGAATCACCTTACGGTGATCCGAACTCTGGCATGTACGCAACATGCCTTGATTGCCACATGCTTCCAAACGATTCAACCAATGCCTGTGAAGTTTTATACCCACCGCTTGAACGAGACCCTGGAACGTTGCGTTCGCATATGATTCTTGGTTCAACTGCGACGTACCTTGATAACTCTGCGGAACTTCTGGTTGGTGCAGAAGTTGTTGATGGTGAATTACAGGTTGAAGTTGATGTCTTTAACAATGGTGTTGGACACCATCTTCCAACCGGCGTTACTGTGCGCAACTGCATCTTGCTAGTCGAAGCATTTGATGATGATGGCAACGCTCTTGACTTTACTGGCGACCAAGTTGTACACGCCCTTGGCGGTGTTGGAGATCCAGCTGAAGGTTATTTTGCTGATCAACCAGGTAAACTATTTGCGAAATGCAATCATGGCGCAGATGGAACTGGACCAACATTCTACACCGATGCAACAGGAATAATTTTTGATACGCGTATTCCTGCAATGAGCATCGACTCAAGTGATTACTCTTTTGCTCTTCCTGCTGGTGGCGGAGATGTAACCGTTCGAGCGCGTCTTATTTACCGAAGGGCGTTCAGAGCGTTTGTCGACGCAAAACAGTGGACAACCGACGGCCATGGCGCACCTCTTGAAGATATTGAAGCACCACATTACGGACACCTTATGGAATTGGAAGAGGTCGTAATTGGTGGCGCAGTTGCTGGAGACATTACTGGCGACGGCGTTGTCGATGTTTCCGACATCTTGTTACTCATCAGTGGATGGGGCACTGACGGTGCAGGCGCAGATCTTGCAGCACCGTTCGATGTAATCAACGTAAGCGACTTGCTCTTCATCATAGACAACTGGGGCTAATAATTAACCGCGGGTTAATTATTAGAAAGCGTTGTAGCCAGTAAGTTGGCGGCCGACGACGAGTTCGTGGATGGTTTCGGTACCTTCGTAGGTAATCACGCTTTCAAGGTTAAGCATGTGGCGAATTGAGTTGAACTCAATACTAATGCCACTTGCACCAAGCATGTCACGAGCATCACGAGCAATATCGATTGCTGCCCGGACATTATTCCACTTGCCCATTGAAACCTGCGAATGATGCAACGTTCCATTGTCTTTCATTCGTCCAAGTTGCAACGCTAGCAACTGGGAAGTTGCAATGCGACGACTCATATTTGCCAGACGAAGTTGAATCGCCTGCGTTGTTGCAAGTGGGCGACCAAACAATTCACGAACCTTTGAATATTCCAAAACTTCTGTATGACATGCAATTGCGGAACCAATCACGCCCCAAGCAATCCCGTAGCGAGCGTTTGTTAGACAACTTAGTGGACCACGAAGTCCCTTCACATTTGGCAGAACCGATGAGCCGGGAAGACGCACATCATCAAAAAATAATTCAGAAGTTACTGAAGCACGAAGCGAATATTTTTTATGAATATCTCTTGTGGTATATCCAGGTGTATCTTTTTCAATAAGGAAACCACGAACTCCATCTTCCGTGTCAGCCCACACAACTGCAACATCTGCAATCGTTCCGTTGGTTATCCACATTTTTGCGCCGTTAAGAATCCAATCGTCGCCATCCTTGACCGCCTTTGTTCGCATCGTTCCTGGATCAGAGCCACCGTCTGGCTCAGTCAATCCGAAACAACCAATCGCTTCACCTGATGCTAACCTTGGAAGCCAGTATTCTTTTTGTTCTTCGGTTCCGTAAGCGTGAATTGGAAACATCACTAAACTCCCCTGCACCGAAACAAAACTACGAACACCTGCGTCCGCCCGTTCTAGTTCTTGGCAAATAAGACCGTAACAAACATTGTTTAAGCCGGCACACCCGTAACCCTCTAAATTTGGACCAAACAAACCCATCTCTGCAATTTCAGGAACAATTTCCATTGGAAAAGTGTGCGAGTCAAACGAATCCGCCATTAAAGGAAGGACACGGTCATCGACAAATCGTGCAACCGCTTCTTGGATTGCAAGCTCGTCTTCAGTGAGTAGCGAACCGACATTGAGAAAGTCGGTTGCTGTTGGTTCGTATGTTGCTGTTTGAGTAGTCATTTTCTTATTAACCTTGGTTTACCGATGGTTAGTTCGGGGGGTCGGGGGTTAGTTCGGGGGTTGGCAATCTGTCCTTTGAACGTTGTATATTTCGAGAAAACGATCGGCAGTTGCCATACACCGTTTCATTGTTTCACAATAATCATCGCCTGTCGCTGCTTCTTCGTATGCTTTGGTTAGTGCATCGAGCGCTTCTCCATGCACTACTTGGTCAGCCATACCAAAAAGTATAGGGTTTTCCTTGCCAATATGCCCGCGCATTAAATCGATATACTGCCTTCCGTGGTCAATAAAATGTTCCATCGACGAATCATCGCCTGCAATATGCGCATCAAGTTTTTCTGTCATCGCTTGTGTCAGTCGTCTTGCAACAGAATGTTCTTGAAGCATAATTCCAATTGGTCCACCATTGCGAGGAATACCTTGTTGTTCCAAAGTTGGGAACAATTGATCTTCTTCTTTGCAGTGGTGGCACATATCTGCAAACCCTCGGAAGAAATCCAAAAAAGAA
>JASMLG010000086.1 GCA_030748805.1 Phycisphaerales bacterium
AGCCATAGTAAAGGCGCAAGTGCCATCATCGAAACAGCATGCACCCGGCTCTGGGCAATTTGCGGATGCACAGTTTGAATCATCGCCTGAGTAGTCACCACCAGCAGCGATGCAAGTTGCTTCTGTCACAGCATCTGAACAACCGCCACCTGGAAGACAACAAGCACCAGTCGGTGCGCAATCGTTTCCCCACACAGCAATAATAGCAAGAAGGTCACCAACTGTAACACAGCAGTCGCCATCAACATCGCCAAGCGGACGATACGTTCCGTCACCACAGTCGCCCCAGTTGCCAACTGTTGCAAGGATGTCGCCTACTGCAACAAGTCCATCTTCATCCACATCTTCTGGGCAATCCTCAAGTGGAAGATCGCAAGGATCAACAGCTGCTCCTGCAGGTACTACTGTTGAAACTACAAAGGAATCTGGACCACCTGGCTTAAACAGACCAAGTTGTATATCGCCCGTTGTTGGAGCTGCGGTTGCTGTAAAACGGAAGTTGTACATCGTCCCCCAGCGAAGAGCATTGCCTTCGGGGTTTTCTGCGTATGTTGCACCATTCCATGAAACAAAGTCCGAAGCGACACTGCTTGTCCAGTCAGTGTTGTCATAAATTTCACCACTGTTGTAATCGATATCTTTGAAGCCAACATTGGTAATCAAAGCATCACCGGTTGGAATTTCAACAACGCCAATAGAACGGTCGCAGTTCAAGTTATGAATTGCATAGTCGTAATCGAATGTTCCATCGCCGTTATCAAATACTTTTACACCAACAAGAATCAGACCATCATTTGGTGCGTGCGTTTCGGTAAGAACAACACTTGGGTCAATTGCAGCCCAAGCACGAATAGCAGGATCACCAACGTTTGTTTCTGCTTCACCGTCATTACTCATCGCGTATGGATCTGAAATTGAGTTAAATCCAATTTCCCGCCATGAAGCGTTATTGTCTAAGTTTCCAGCAGGAGCATCATCTGTTGAGATGTACTGCGCTTCTAGGAAGTAACGAGCACCTGCATTAAGAGACGGATCGATATCATCATTTGCAATTACTAAGTTTCCTCTAAGTGAACTGTTACCAGAAGAATTGTGTGTAAAAGGGTAGGGGTAGTAGCCAGTAAATGCATTCACATCTGATCGTGGACATTCACCATTTGAGTTGAGACCTGCCCAGTATGTATCAGCGCAACCAATACCGAGAGTGTTGCAGCCAGTTGATTGACAATCTCCACAGCCAGGTTCACTAAGCGCACAAAAAGAGTGCTTCATGAAGCACTGCATACCGATTTGCTCGAATCGTCCGTCTTTTAAGCGGAAGATATTTTGAGAAATAATTGGTGACTCATTAGTATTCCCATACCAGTCAGCTTCTTGATCACCCCAGTTACACGACTGTGTTGCCATAGAGAACCCACTTTCACCAGAATAAGAGCCGTAATAGTCAAAATCAAAATTGTTTTGACCTGCAATCGTCCATGCTACAACGTCAGGACCAATGGCGTCAAGGTTTCTATGTTCTACTTTTCGATCTGCATGACTGCTGAGAGCAATAATGCTAACTGTTGTAGTTGCTGCTAAGGCAGAAGTAATAAGTAAAGTGGTTCCTCTCATTGAGTGCTCTCCTAATGGTTTCAAGGGGGGGCTGGTAATCGATTAAAGATAACACGGCTTAACCGTATTACAAAGCATTATTCGGTGTTTTTTTGATCTTGGTTGCTTTTTTTTAACCAAAATGGGCTAAATATCTGAATCTACCTTGCCTACCTTACCATTCACCAATGACTATGAGCAAATCAACTACATTTACGACAGAGTCCCCATCTAGGTCTTCAGGACAGGAACCAACGCAGTATCCCCAAGCGTCCACAACTGCCAAAACATCTGAAACATTCACTACTCCATCTCCATTTGCATCACCGGGAACAGAAGTGCCGTTAATGGAAAAGAAACTGTCACCTTGATCATCGCCAGAATTGTTTTCAGCATCAAAGGCGACTATTCTTATCACTCCAGAAGAAGTATTAATATCAGGAACTTGCCAGAGGTGGAAGCCATCATCTTCTATATTTGATTCGATTGGTTGCCAACTTGTTCCACCATCAACTGACAAATCCAAACTGACACTACTTACATTCTCATTGTCATCTGTAATCCAATTGATAGGTACGTATTGATTAGGTTCGTAAACAACTCCGCCATTTGGTGTTTGTAAATATACAGTAGGTTTTTCTCCTCCTAGGTGTGAAGGAATGTGCATGCAGATGCAGTGCATAACTCCCGCAGATCCGACGATGGACTCGCATGGAATAGACAGAATAGTTTTCTCTGGGCATGCTTGCTGCCAAGCAGCAATGGCGTCATCGTTGTACTGTGAAACCTGAGAATTGGTGTAACTTGGTACTAAGACAAGGTCATTACAAATTACTGAATTAGCATAAGTGTAATGCGTCCAACTAACGCTTCTTGCTGGAATCCGAACAACAGTGTAACCCTGCATTTGCAATTCAAAAGCAACCGAATCACATATCTGGTCCTGAGTCGAACCACTGTCGTTGGGCCAATCACTAATAATGCAAGTACTATCAGAT
>JASMLG010000087.1 GCA_030748805.1 Phycisphaerales bacterium
GTGTGGAGACGATACATCAGAGGTTGGAGCTGGTTGCTGAAGAAATGCGAAAAGAAGTGGTAGGTAAATCATCCGTGTATGCTACTGCTATGTCGCTTGTTGTTGAGAGCTTGTCATACGAATATTTGCAAGGAAAATCCATTCTTAACGATTTTTTACTCGATGTAGGCGATCAAGAAACAGTTGCGCTGGTGGGCCGCTCTGGCTGTGGGAAATCAACTTTACTTCACTGTATTGCTGGACTACTTACGCCAAGTTCGGGTACTGTTGCGATTGATGGCAACAATGTGACTCTCTCAAAACCACACGAACGTGGAATCGGCATCATGATGCAAGATCAGCCGCTATACGAACATTTGACGGTTGAACAAAACATCGCATTCCCGCTTCGTGCTCGTGGGGAGAAACCACTACCCGTAAGCGGTTTGATTAAGCAACTACAGTTAGATCAATGTGCAAAGAATAAGGTATCAAAGTGTAGCGGGGGCGAACGACGTCGAGTTGCTTTTGGTAGGGCGGTTATTACAAATCCCAAAGTGCTGCTTCTTGATGAACCATTTGTATCACTGAATGAAGAATTAGTGGAGTTGATGAAAGAATTTATTAGCTCAACAAATGCCACAACACTGTTTGTTACGCATGATCAAGACGAGGTGGAATCGATTTCGAATCGTGTAATCAAAATGTGATGAGCTTCATTGTTGTGGGGACACCCACACAACATTTTCGCAAAACTAAAATGACAGTGGGTATCCCCTTATCCAGTTGTTAGACGTGTTTGCCAATTCTAGTGACTGTCACACAGAGCGAGTCTGCGAGCGACAGTGGTTGTCACTAGAAAGCAAAAAAATCACCCTTGAATCCGAAGATCCAAGGGTGATGGAAGAGAAGAGAAGAGAAGGAACGCAACGAGCACCCTTTCGGGTGACAGTTACTCGAAGGCGTTCCACCACTTCGCCCGTTAGGTTATCGGCAGTTCCACGCTCTTAGGGTTACTTTTTGGAGTTAATTTTGCTATTTTCTTTACCTAAGTTCACAAGTCGAGAAATAGCAAAACCTTGCGTTATGTATTTTTTTTGAGGTTTTTATCGGTACTTAGCGGTCTGAATATAACCCTATGTGGTTGCTGGTTTTGCTAAATCACGTGGAACATTTTCGATATTTCGGACTATCAAGGTGACAGGGTGTTGTCATGTAATAAAAAGTTCTTGTGGTATTCTTCACACTCCATGACCGAGGTAACAAAACACTTTCTGGGATGGGATAAGCCATTTCTGCCTACTGCTGCCAAGTGGTTGCAAGAACACTATTTAGGTGGTGAACTTGGGTCAGTTGACGACCTTGTAGTGCTTGTTTCAGGCAATGCAGTTGCTCGACGCCTGCAATCGATCCTCGTAGAATTAGCTTCAAAAAAAGGAAAAGCTATAGACATCCCGTCAATCGTAACTACTTCTCGTTTTTTGAATCTTATCCAAGATACTAATAAAAAAGTCGCAAGCAAGACATTGCATACTGTTTTAACAGCATCAGTAATGCGAAATCTCCCAAGGGAACAGCTTTCGCCAATTCTTGGGTTGAACGAACCAATTTATGATGATTTTAAACTTTGGATTGAGTTTGCAAAAGAAGTGAATGATGTTGCAAGGGAGTTATCAGTTGGAGGGTATGCATCGAGCCCAGCATCGTGGCCTGCATTGCCACCAGAATTAGTGCATCAAAAGCCAATTGATAAGTTTGAAGCAATTTCAAATATTTGCAAATCTGTGTCGGAGGCTCTTACAGAGGAACAATATGTTACTCAAGAAGATCAATGGCTTGCGTCGCAGCATGAAATACAAAATATACCCAAAAAGATTATTTTGCTTGGGACAACTGATTTAAACAAACTAACTCGAAAAATAATCTCTAACAGGGCTGATGACGGATGCTCTGTTGATGTAGTGATTCGTAGTCCAGAGGAAAAAGAAGATTGGTTTGACGATTTCGGTTGTGTCGTACCCGAGAAATGGAAGACAGAAGTAATTGATATTCCAGACAACACCATTGTTGTTGCTGGATCCCCAAGTAGCCAAGCCAATAAACTCCTTGAAGAAATTTCAACACTTAATGGGAAGTATGGGAAAGATGAGATAACGGTTGCTGTAACAAGTGAAGAGTCTATCCCTGCTATCCGGAGACAATTAGAAGGGCACGATGTTTGTACAAGATTTGCAGGCGGTAATTCTCTGTTGCACACACCTGAATTTAGATTGCTCGAGGCAGTTGCTGAATATTCAAGAACAAAATCCTTTAAATCATACGCATCGTTAGTTCGCCATCCATTTGTTGGGACATTTTTAGAAATACAGAGTAGCACATTGCATGAACTTGATAGATTCCATGCGCACCACATGCCGGCTACAATCGGGAAAAAATGGTTTACTCCATCGGACATTTCTTGGCGGGTGGAAAACAAGTCCCTTGTAGAACTTCATGAGAAAATGTGGAATTTATTCTCACCAGTTTTTGATTCTTCGAAACAGATAGCAACTGTTTGGAGTTCAATAATCCGAGATCTACTGTTAAGTATGTATGGGGATCAAGAATTAGACAGACAAAGTAGACGACTGTTTTCGCTTAACGCAATATTTTCTGCATTAGACATTCTTGATGCACTGCCAAGTTTTGTAGTTGAATCAATTGGATCGGTAAAGATCGAAACTGTTTTTGACTTAATTCTTGATGAACTACAAAATGTATCGATCCCAGAATACCCAAATCAAGAAGCAGTCGATATTGTCGGCTGGCTGGAGGCAATGACAGATGATGCTCCCTGTTTATTTGTTGTGGGTATGGACTCTACCCTGCTAAACGCAAGCACGAAAAGCAAGGCATATCTTCCAGATTCCTTACGCGAAGAATTGGGGCTAGAAACTTCTGACGTTAAGTTTGCGCGAGATGCCCATGCTGTAACGGCAATGTTACATGCAAGAAGAACGTATGGACATCTTTGCTGGATTGTTGCGAGGAAAAACACAGAGGGAGATCCACTAACTCCTAATCCATTACTTCTTAGATGCGATGATGACGAACAATTAGCAAGACGTTCTTTAAAAATGGTTGTCGAGCAGGGCGCAGATTCTCCGAATGTTCCAGTTCAATTCCTACAATCACCTGATTCAAAATCTAACAACACCTTAACTTTGCCAGACCCAGAAGAGATCCAAACGGAACCAATAAAAAGAATGTCCGTCACTGCTTTTAGGGACTATATTGCTTGCCCATATAGATTCTGGCTTCGTAGGGTTCTTGGATTAGGAGAAGAGCGAGACGACGTACAGGAATTGGACTACGCGCTTTTTGGTTCTCTTGTACATGGGGCGCTAGAACTTTTTGGAAAGGAGGACTCTGTAAAAGACTCTTCCGATCCGAAGATAATTTACGATTTTTTACTCAAGGCGGTTGATGTTGTAGTTGAGAGTTTGTTTGGGAAATACCCATTGCCAACTATATCTGTCCAAGCGGAAATGGCAAAACAGAGAATGAAAGCATTTTCTGTTTTGCAGGCAGAACATAGAAAAGGCGGCTGGAAGATTGTTGGAATCGAAGAAAAAGAAGAACTTCCGTTTGGTGATGAGGACAGCCCTTTTATAGTTGCTGGAAAAATAGATCGAATCGACAAGCACGATGACGGTCGAGTGTTAGTTCTGGATTACAAGACGGGCTCAACAGGCGCAGAAGAAGCACATGGAACGAAAGAAGAGTGGAAGGATTTGCAACTACCAATCTATCGTCACCTTGCAAAGAAGATGGGTTACGAATTTGATTCAGTGGCAACTGGATATATATTAGTTGGGAGCAAGGATACAAATGTCCGTTTTGACTTTCCAAAGTGGGACGATGCGCAATTACAAGTTGCCGATGATAGATTTCTTGAAATAGTTGAAGATGTTAAAGCAGGAAATTATGCTTCATCTCCGGCAACTCCCGTTCCTCGGTTTTTTGAGGATCTATCTTGGATTTGCCAAGACAACGGCATCATTGGAAACGGCGAGGGGGATACGCATGAGTGATTTTCAGGATTGCGTAGTAATCGAAGCACTCGCTGGTGCGGGTAAAACATATAAATTGTCCCACCGTTATCTCGAATTGATTCAGATGGGTGCTGACCCAAATTCGGTTCTTGCTACTACGTTTAGCAGAAAGGCAGCGGGTGAAATTAGAGACAGCATTATTGAGCACGCAGCCAAAGCGGTCTTGGATGATGCTTCTAGAAAAGAGTTATGCGATTGCATCCCGAATCTAAAGCGATTGAATAAAGAAGAGCAGAAAACGGAATGCTCAGATTTATTACGAAACATCATTTTTGATTTACACAATCTTCAAATTAGTACGATTGATAGCTTTTTCGTTCGCACAGCAAAACTGTTCGGCGATGAAATGGGATTTCCGCCTCAGTGGTCTATCTTGGGCGAGATTCAAGAACGACAGATATTGCAAGAAGTTGTTCGTGACATGTTTGATGGTCAAAATGCAAAGAAGATGGCTGAAGCAATTAGATTGGCTGAGGATTCTTCTGTCGTGCCACTCTTAAAGACAGTCAATTCTATTAGAAAGTTTGCTTATGATTTGATTAGACAAACGGGCCGAGATGCTTGGGACTGGGGAAACCCATTAGACACGCTTTCGAAAGCCGAGTTACGTAAAGCAATCGATGCGTTTGCTTCAGAAACGTCTTCTGTGAAGACGCAACTAAATTCAATACCAAAAGATGTTGAACGAGCAGAGAAGTGTGATTGGAGAAACTTTTTGAAAAAGGGGTTGCCTGCAGGTGTATTCAATGGGACAGAGAATTATTACAAGGATCCAATAGAGCAACACCTTGTTCAGGCGCTGCGACCAATAGTAGACCATGCATGTGCTATTATCGTAAACAGGGTATTTGCAAAAAACAAGGGCATCTTTGAATTGATGGAATTGTTTAACAAGAGTTGGTCAGAAATAAAGCATAAAAATGGTTTGTATCTTTTTGAGGACATAACGCATTATTTGATTTTAATATTTAAACACGTTGGATTACAAGAATTAGCATATCGATTGGATAGCAAAATAGACCACTTACTTATCGATGAATTCCAAGATACATCCATACCTCAATGGGAAATAATGGAAGAAATTGTGGATGAAATTCATTGCAATTCTGGAAGGTCACTATTTTTCGTTGGCGACCCAAAGCAAAGTTTGTATGGGTTTCGAGGAGGTGAACCACAATTATTAAGGAGTTTGCCTAAAAAACTTGGCTTAGTAGAACCTGAACGCCTTCCAACAAGTTACCGATGCTCCAAACCGGTACTTGATTTAGTGAACTCGGTATTTATGAATGCTGAGCAATCTCAGTTGCTTTCTGATTATTCACTTGAAGGTGTAGAAGAATGGAAAAGTAGTTTTTCTAAGCACATTTCTGCCCATGAAGATCGTCAAGGTTTTGCTGCTGTTTACACGACAGATGTAGATGAGGATAGAAAGCCGAAACTTGAATATGCAGTAGAAAAAGTTGCTGAGATAGTTCGTGATTTGCATTCCAAAAATAAAGATTTGTCAATTGGGGTGTTGGTACGAAAAAACACGGGTCAGCAAATACAAAGAATCGTACACGCATTGAAATCACATCCAACGAATCCTGTCATGGCATCAGAACACAAGGGGAATCCATTGACAGATTCTCCACCGGTGACGGTAGTTTTGTCTGCTTTATTGCTAGCGGATCATCCCGGTGACACGGCTTCTTTGTTTCATGTTTCTACTTCACCTCTTGGTGCATCACTGGGGTTGGATGTTACATGGAATCGTAACGATGCTTTTGCGCTAAGTAATTCGTTACGGGAACAGCTACTCAAGAAAGGGTATGCAAACGTTGTTTGTGATTTATCCAAGCCATTATTTGCGGGGGCATCAAAGAGGGACAAAATGAGATTGTGGCAACTCATTGAACTTGCTGAGTCCTATTCAAAAGAAAGCACATTACGTGCTTCTGATTTTGTTGACTATGTGAAGAAGATGCCAGTGGCAGACCCCGCTACGTCAAATGTTCAAGTAATGACTGTGCATGCTTCAAAGGGACTTGGGTTTGATGCAGTAGTTGTCTGTGATTTGAATTCAAGATTATGGAGGGATCCAAAAGTATTAACCCTTCGTGAAGATGAAGGAAAACCGCCAACTAAAGTTAGTGTCTGTGAAAATGAAAGTTTTAATGATGCAATACAAGATCAAGAAGAAATGTGGGCACAATGTAAATCAGTTCATGTACAGGAAGCTCTATCCCTGCTCTATGTAGCAATAACTCGAGCAAAATACGCCGTGCATCTTGTGATTCCTCCTCGACCCGAAAATAAATCAGCCAAGAAATACACCGCCCCTACAAGTAAAGTGGTTGACCGCTTTCTTAGGCAAGTACTCGAGATAGATGAACACCTTGAACCAAACAAGATTGTGTGGCAATCTGATTTGAATAATGAAAAATGGCATGAAACTGCAAGTACTACTTCCATTGAGGACAAAACATCTGATAGAAATACCTTGGTGTGGGGAACCATTAAAAACAATAGTCGAGCAATTGCAACTGCTTCGCCATCAAGTTTAGAGGGTGGCGGAAAGACAAAAGTAAGTGAACGATTCAAAGGCGGAACAAACACGGCATTTGATTGGGGAACTGTTGTGCATAAATGGTTTGAAGATATCGAGTGGTTTGATGGAAATGTACCAACAATTGAAGATTTAATTTCATCTGCTCCAAGTGAAGAGGGTGGACGACTTGGTAATGACAAATTAATTCTGGCTGCGCAAACATGTATTTCTGCATTGCAAGAAGAATCGTTGCAACACTTGTTGTGCAAACCAGAAGGCAACGTTGTTGTTTACCGTGAACAAGATTTTGTGTTACGAATTGATAAGGGGACTGGATTTTCTGAAGTCGTCATAAACGAACCAACGGATATTCGAGGAACAATTGACCGCCTTGTCGTGCACAAAGATACGAGTGGCAATGTAGTTCGAGCAGAAGTAATCGATTGGAAAACCGACAAACTGGATGATGGAAAAACAGTGGACGACTTGGTTTCAAATTATGCACCTCAGTTGGCCTCATATCGGCTTGCCGCAGCAAGATTACTAGATATCGATATTTCTTCAGTAACCGCTATTTTGGCGTTAATTAGCGAGAAAAAAATACTTGATATCACTCCTAAAGCTAGTTGTACGGTTAAAACCGCCAAGTAACTCCATTATTTGCTTGTTGTTGTTAAATTAAGGTGGTATCCTTTACTATTCAGTTGAGAATGAGTATCATTAACAACGGTAAACCCAGTTATGACCCTAATTAGCCCAACAATCGAACACAATTGTATTCCGCTCTCACAACTTGGAGAGCGAGAAAAAGCGGTTGTGCATGTAACCCAACTCGATGCAGAAGAGCGAGAAGCGTTAGCAGCAATGGGATTACACGAAGATGCTTCATTTGAACTCTGCCAACAAGGGCAACCATGCATCATTCAAGTTGAAGCAACGCGACTTGGTCTTTCAAAAGAAATTACGAGCCGAATTATGGTTCGGCGTTGTGGTGTTTGCAACTAAGCGATTCATCTGATGTCATCACCTGATTCGCAACCAAGTGCTGCCACATCCATTTTACTTTTGGGAAACCCAAACGTCGGTAAGACAACCTTGTTCAATCGACTTTGTGGTCTGCGTAGTGCAACAGCGAATTTTCCAGGAAGCACAGTAGAAGCAAGAAAAGGAACTTCTTCTTCAGGAGAAACAAAACGAACGTTTATAGATCTTCCGGGGATTTATAGTTTGAATGCGAAGGATGAATTGTCGGGTGTATGTAGAAGGTCACTTGATGGAGTTGACTGTGAACAACCAAGCGCAGTGGTCGTTGTAGCAGATGCAACAAACCTCCGCAGAAACCTGACAATAGTAAATGAGGTTCTGCACCATGGTGTGCCATGCGTCATCGCATTGTCCATGGTTGATATAGCTCAAAAGTCAGGATTGACAATTGACGCAACTAAGTTTGGAGATAAACTTGGATGCAAGGTTGTTGCTGTGCACCCCAGAACGGGCGCAGGCACGCACAAGTTGCATGATGCGCTTAACAACCCAACATGTAAGCCTGTTTCTCTTCCAGAAATCGAGGATTTCAAAGCCGTAAACACATGGGCAAACGAAATAATCGCCTCAAGTGTTGGTGGTGAACTTGCTACAGGTACATTTACAGATCGTATTGACCGTGCGTTTACACATCCAGTCCTTGGTTTGATTGTATTTGCACTGGTTATGACAGGGCTGTTTTGGGCAATTTTTACACTCGCCGCCTTCCCAATGGATATGGTCGATGTCATTTTTGGTCATGTTGGGACTATTGTCGGCGGGCTACTACCTGAAGGTGATTTGCACGACATGATTGTCGATGGTGTTATTGGTGGAGTTGCGGGTACAGTTGTGTTTTTACCACAAATTTGTTTGTTGTTCTTCTTAATAAGTTTACTAGAAGATACTGGTTATCTAGCAAGGGCTGCATTTGTGATGGATCGGTTGCTTCGCAAGTTTGGTTTACCTGGACAATCTTTCGTACCATTTTTATCTGCTCATGCTTGTGCTATTCCAGCAATCATGGCAGCAAGAATTGTTCCAGACAGGCGTGATCGAATCGCAACAATTCTTGTAGCACCTTTCTTTAGTTGTTCAGCACGCCTTCCCGTCTATGTTCTGCTTGTTGGCGTGCTCTTTATTGATTCACCATTTCTAGCAGGGCTTGCATTTTTTGGTTGCTATGTTCTTGGTTCTGCAGCAGCATTTTTCACAGCTTTTATTGTACGAAAGACAGTTATTCCTGGAAAATCACGACCAATGATGTTGGAATTGCCAACATATAAAATGCCGTCGCTGCGAACGGCAATACTTACAACGATTGATCGAGCCTGGGTTTTTTTGAAAAATGCTGGTACAGTTATTCTTGCAATTGTAGTTATTCTTTGGTGGTTATCTGCGTATCCAAAAGTAGAAACCTCCAATCAGGTGAATGCCTTGAGAGAGGAAGCAAGCATAGTTTTGAACACTGAAGCATCCGAACAATTACTGAACGAAGCAGATTCCCTTGAATACTCGCAGCAGTTGTCTGGAAGTTTTGCAGGAAAACTCGGTAAGTTCTTCCAGCCAGTCTTTGCGCCACTTGGATATGATTGGAAATTAACAGTTGGCGTAATGACAAGTTTTGCTGCTAGAGAAGTATTTGTTTCAACATTGGCTGTGCTTACAGCAGGAGATGATGACGTTGAGAATGAGGGCGTGATTGAAAAAATTGAACGAGCAAAACGTGATGACGGAACTCCGTTATTTACAATTCCAACTTCGGCAAGTTTGCTTGTTTTCTTTGTCCTTGCGATGCAGTGCTTACCGACGATTGCGGTAACTAAACGCGAAACGGGTTCGTGGAGTTGGGCTCTCTTGCAACTAGGGTACATGACCGTCCTCGCTTGGGCTGCATCTTTTCTTACGTTTTTAATTGTTACGGGGATGGTCTAATGCCAGTTTTTTCTTGGCAATTTTGGATTGTGACTCTAATTATGCTATTTTCAATTTGGATTTTTATCCGTCCATTCTTTCCAAAATGGAAAAAGAACTCATGTTGTAACAATGTTTCAAAACCAAAGAAAACTAAGTTAACTATCGGTGGCAAATAGAAAAAACTATCCCGCAATTTCTATTGACAGTCACATGTCGCTCGCGGCTCGCGCTGTGTGACAGTCACGTCGAATTGACGTGGGTGTCCACTTAGCGAGCGTTGGATACGTTTACACAAAAAAAGTATTGGAAACTGTAGTTGTAATTACGATTTTGGTGGACTTAAGCATCGGGCTGATATTAGAAGTGCGGCAAAACCAGCAAGCCCGCCCCACATGCCCCATCCAAGCATTCTTGCGATTGCGGGCCATTCGCTTCCTCCTGCATAAGAAGCAAACAGGGCTAGCGTTGCCGAATAGCCCAAACGGCCAAATAAACTTTGAAGTGAAAGAAATGTTGCACGCTTTGAGGTTGGAACACTTGGAGCAACAGCAACATTTAAGGGAGCAGTCATTAGCGCTCTTGGACAACTTCTTAAAAGCGTCGCGATTGCTGCGGGGATGCTCACAAAGAAGTGCATAATCGCCATCATTGCAATTTGTAAGCCCGCTGCAGAAAGCAACGTTGCTCCAGTTCCGATTTTGTTTTTTATACGAATTGAGCGTGCTGCTATCCAAGACGCGGCTAGCATTGTCAGGGTCAAATGCACACTTGATAAGAACGGGGTTAGTTTGATTGCATCGTATTCCTTTGCAAGTTCTTCAATGTATGGTTGATAGAACTCATAAGGAATATGATTAATCACAATCATAAATATAGCAAATATAGATAACCAAAGCAATCGCATATTACGCAGTAAACCAAAGCAGGAATATATTTGTTTTACAAAGTTGACTCGATCTTCTTTTTTGTTTTGAAGTGGTTCTTTGAAATTCAGAGTTATGAAAAGTAGTCCAATTCCACCAATAAGTGAGAGTACGTAAGCGCCACGATAATCAGGAATTGAAGCAAGCCCACCAAGAACTGCAGCAGAGGCAGTGCCAAGAAAATTAAACTTCATCGCTTTGGCTTCACAAGGACCGTATGCTTCCTCATTCTCTAATGCTTGTGTTGTTTCTAGTAGTAAACTTGTGTCACTTCCGCTATTAAAGGCAATACCAGCAGCTAAAAACATTTGCGCAATCACAAAATGCGAAAAAGTATCCGCGAAAATAAATAATCCATAAGCGATGCAAAGAAAAATGCTAGCAGTTACTAATGTTTTCTTTCTTCCAAATGCGTCACTAAACCATCCAGACGGAACTTCAATGACAACCACGCTCGCAAAATAAATTGAAGCAAGGTACAGAACATCTGCCAAATCCAATTTGCTGTTAAAAAACAGAAAGTACACGGGCAACCAAAAGTAAGCATGGAATAATCCAACGTACCATGGGTATATCCGCAAATTCTTATGTAGTTTTTCGATCATGTCTAGTCGACGGGGATTGCTCGTTTGTGTTCAACTGGCTTTGGTACAAACTGTTCCTTGAGTTGTATTTTGCGCTGCAGGGTTCCACCTTTTTCCGCTTGGTATGTAAGGTCAATTTCTCCAAAACCGCTGATGATAAATTGAAAAAGCGTGCTGTCCTTTCCAGAAATTCCATTGTTTACCAGAATCTTTTGTGGATGTTCGGATTCAATTTCGTTGAGTTTCGCTGTTTTTTGAAGCGAACGCACTGTTCCAGAGGCACTCACTTTGTTGGTGCCACTTGTTTTGCAAGTGAACACATCAGGTGATCCAATATGGTGCTTCGCTGCCATTGCAGTACGGGAAGGAATAATTTTATCGTTTGCTACTTCTATTGTAACTTTCCAAAGTTGGTCGCCAAATTTTTTCACATCAAGCGCCCCCCATTGAAGAAGCGGCATCTCATCAGCATGGTACATCGTGAAAGCGAAGTTTCTGTGACAACCCTCTTGTAGCATCCAAGGTGGAGTAACACGACTAGAGTATTTCGTCGTTCCTCCCACCATCACTTTTCCGTAAGTAGGATGATCAACTTCGTGAAAGGGCACAAACACATCTTCAAACTGTAACAAGTCACGGAATTGTTTCCGTTCTTCTCTTGATGGGTTTTCATCTTTTGCATACATGCGTTTGTCAGTCCAAAGTTCATTTGTGAAACTGACTATGCCAAGTGTTTCATAAGTAAACCCGTCTTCTCCACCATGCACGGTATATAAATCTCTATATGCAATCATTGGTTCATAGAAGGGGAGCATCTCTGCACCCTTGTTTGCAATTGCTGTGTGTACTCGTTCATCAGAGCGAGGATATTTAACATACGAAGCACTTGGTCCCTGAAGAATCATGCCGCCAGCGTTGTGATAACTTTGACAAGCAGCAACGTTTGGATGGTCAAGTAAAAACTCTCCAACTGCTCTTGTCTCAGGCAAACTGAATGGATAATCAGTTGCTCCATATTGAATCCACTCTGGTTGCCAGTCAGCGGGCCAGTTTCGATTTGGGTCGTATCCGCCGATGCCATCTTCGTTGATTCGTCCATCATCATCGTTGTCGATGCCTTCTTCACCAAGTCGTGACCACCCACCAGGCGGGTCATCGGAATCAACGCGTGTAAAAAATCTTGGGTCGTCTTCGTCAATTTCGTAGCGACCAAGTTCGTCTTTAACCCACATTGAAGTTATGTGTCCATCTCCATCAAGATCATCTGGTCCATCTTCGTCAAGCAGCCCATCGTGGTCATTATCTACAGGTCGAATGCCACCGCGCAAATAGTGTGGGTTTGCTGGCTGATGAAACCAGACCTCACGTCCGTCAGGATTTTCCATTGGAACAAAGTAAAACGAGCGTTCATCAACGAGCTCAGTTATTCGATCAATAACTCCATAACTTTTACATAAGTACCAGATGGAATACAGAACGGTTTCGGCTGCTTGTATTTCATTACCGTGGATATTCCCATCGATGAACATTGCTGTCTTTTCACGGTCACTTCCTGTTGCTGGATTATTGAGCGTAACAAGCCAAATATCTCTATCGCCAACACTTTTTCCAATCGAACCGATTGAAAGTAATTCTGGATAAGCCTCAACTAAGTCGTGTAGCGCATCTGTCAATTCTGCGTAGTCATACCAATGGTCAAATCGCAAGTCCACTTTCGAAGGATAAGGTGCTTGAGCGTGTGACACTGCTGCTGTAAATAGAACAAGTAGAAGTATGCGAATCATGCGTCACCTCCATCCGTATTTTTTAGAGAGATCGAAATTGACTTACTGCCAAACTTTTCACTAAAGAGTGTAATAGTTACTTTTTTTTCTGGTTTACCTTTCAGAATCCACTTATACCACTGCCTTGTTCCGCTTCCCTGAAGAGACCATATCCGGTTTACTTTCTGCCCAGATACAATGGTGTCATTTGGAACATCAAGACGAACGACCAATGGGCGAGCGCGTTTGTTCTTCTTAGCCATAGCAGTTCCAGTGGGGAACCAACCATTATTGACTACTGCAACTTTTATCTCCCAAATGTTGTGACCAAGTTTCGTTACTGTTGGGGTTGTAAGTTGGATTTTTGGAAGTCGGTTAGCAATATCATTAATGAAGCCCACTTGTTTTTCTGTAATGGAATCGATTTCATTTGTCGGAGGAAGTGTTTTAAAGTAGGGGACCCATCCACCGATTTCTACTGTGCCGAGTTGAGGATGATCGAACGTACTCCACTCAATAAAACCGTTTCCATCTCGTTGATCATCACTGTAAACTAACCATGCAACATCTTCCGAATTGGATTTATTACCAGCGTCTTTTTCCTTTACTCTTCTAATTTGTATACCAGACATTTTTGCATACATTTCAATATCCTCTGGAGTAATTCCTTCCATCATTTCTTCGGTAACAGGATAACCAGCTGCCTCTGCGGCTTGCAGAAGTTCATCGAGGGTTTCTTGCGATATGTCACCAATATCAGAAGGTGTTAGGTCTTCTGAACCACCTGAAGAAGGTGGAGTGTTTTGCGGTGCTCCACGAGGTGGACCTTGTGGTCGTCCACCACGGCCACCATATTTTTCTTGCATCGCTTCGCGCATTGCCTTCCGTTCATCATCGCTTAATTCGCCGTCGCCATTTTTGTCAAATTCAGCTACCATTTCCTCGCGATTAAATCCACCTCTCCCACGTCCGACACGCGGTCTCTCACCCTCTGTTGGCTTGGCTTCACTCATTTCTCCAGATGTCTCCTTCTCTTTTGATTCTTCTTCAATAGGATCCGGTCGTGTCCAAAGTGAAGTAGAGAAAGAAGGAACGCCATATTGTGCGTACGCCCAAGCCACAAAACTTCCGTCCCAGTTTGGTTGATTTACGTTCTTAAGCTCGGTAATTTCTACAAATTTCTCGCTGATATGTTTATAAAGTTCAACATCTTCTTCAGCAAGTTTCTTAGGAGCACCAGCTTGATCCTTGCCGTTTTCTGTGAATGGTTTTGAGAGTGTGTCGTGATGTCCATATACAACGATGGTTGCGATTTCTTGGTGATTCAAAACAAAGTCAGCAAGCGCTTTCGACTCGCTTTCTGAAAGTTGCCAGTGACCTGCACCATCTCCGTGGTATTCGTAGCCGTGCATGAAATTTTTATTTAAATCGACACCACCAATGCCATCTTCGTTGTATTTGCCATCTCCATCGTTATCGATTCCTTCTGGGTAAACAATAAAAGAAGCGACGTTTCCTTCAAGGGCATCTGGTTCAATTTGTAATCTGGAATCGTCGCTATCGGCGAGATGGGTTGCCTTTTCTAAATCTGGGACACGCATCATTGTGATGAATCCATCTCCATTTAGATCTTCAAACCCATCCTCATCTTTAACTCCATCATGGTCATTATCAAATGGTGATGGTGTTCGACGTTGTTGATGTTGCACTTCATTAAAATAGAATTTTGCGCTGTCTGGGTTTACCTGTGGAATTACGAATAATTTGTTTGTAACTAGAAGAGATTCAGAATCTTCAGGTTCTTGTGTAATAACTTTACTTACAAGGTCTATTGCAACCTCGGTTCCAAGTAAATGATCTCCATCAATTCCAGCTACAACAAGAATAGCAGTCCTATCTTTGATTGGTACACTGCCTTCTCTTGCAATTTCTAAACAATGAATCGGTAAACCCGAGCCAGAGTACCCTATGATTGAACTAGTAACCGATTCATACGTGTTGTCTAAGGCAGAAACTTGTTCGGATATTTCTGTAGGTGTACGCCAGTTACGGTCAGGAACAGGTTCTGGTTCCTGTAAAAAAAATAATGTTGTTGTCAAACAAATTGTTAACATAAATGTGTTTCCTCTGCTCTAGGATTGAGGTGAAATGAAAAAAGTAGAACCAATTTTATAACTACCCCATGCTGCCAAAAGTCCGATTACGTTGCTCAGCACTATGTATAAAACTGTTTGTCGAATCCTCCCATCTTCAAACAGTTCAAATAAATCAAGTGCAAATGTGGAAAAAGTTGAGAGTTCCATAAACGCGCCCGGCAGGATTCGAACCTGCGACCTCCGCTTTAGGAAAGCGATGCTCTATCCAACTGAGCTACGAGCGCACAGTGGTGGATTGTAACGTGAAACATATATACAAACAAAACCAACAGACGCAAAGGTTCGATTCAAAAACAATCCCGCTAATTACTAGTGACAGTCAATTTTCGCTTGCGGACTCGCTCTTGTGTGGCAGTCACGTCGAAATCCGCGGGTAGTTTATTGCTCATCTTGAAAATGTTATGAAGGTTTTTCTAAAGTTCTTCTTCTCGCAAGCGAATGACAACTTCGCGAACAGCACGCATGACCCGGCTTTTCGCATGGCGAACTGATTCCGGAGTCATGTCTAACCGCTCAGCGGTTCTCTGGGCGCTCATGCCCCTTCTACCGTAAAGTTCAAAGGCCTCCCATGTTTTTGGTTCAAACTTGGGTCTTGCTTCTGTCATTGCTTCGGATAGCAAGTGTTCAGCCCACTCTCTATCGAAGACCGCATCTAAATCGTCTCGATGATCTTCTGCAACGTTCATTCCATGCGTGTCGAGATTTTTTTCGCGTTTCTTTCTGTATCGTTGACGAATTGCATTTAGGGTTATGCGCTTTAGATAACCGCGAAATCTACCCTTACTGGGATCATATTCAAAACGATCTGCTACTTTGAAAAAATTGAATAGAACCGTTTGCATAATGTCATCTGCCTCACCACTTGGAAGACCTGCGTTTCGAGCAAACCCACAAATGATTGGACCATAACGATCTACAAAAATACCCCATCCCATTTCTCTATTAACCGTCTCGTCGGATTTAAGTTGCAATAGCAAATCCATATTTGTTTCATATCGTCCATTAACAGTGCGAACAAGTGTAGGAACATCATCACCCTTTTCTACAAGATTTGCTTTGTCAAGTTCTTCGACCATTTCATTGTCTAAACTGACGTCCTGGTCGCCAATTCGAACTAAGAATTTCCATGGTCCAATTTGAACCAAATCATCATTGTGCAGTTGAACCTCTTCCCCCGATTCCATTCTAATCGTATTAAGATACGTTCCACTCCTACTTTTTAAGTCCTGAAGCACCCAGCAATCTTTTTGGAACGCCAATTGTGCATGTTTCCTTGAGACATATTTATTCGTTAGTTGGAATGAGCAGTCCGGACCACGACCTAGAACTACGTTATCATGGGGTATAGCAATTATTTGTGGTAATTTTTTCCCATGAATCTGATTAAATAATATTTTATTTGGATGCTCAGGTGTATTCATACAGTTGTGATTATTCTCTAAAAAGGTATTCTGATGAGCTCAAATTGCCCACTTTACAATTATTTCTTGATTCGATTCACAATTCGGTGCTATTGTAGTACTTAAATAGAGTTCCTTTTACCCAAAAACTGCTAAAACACCACTCCTATGACAAAAAGCGATTATCCAACAGATCCAAATGCTGAAACAGTTGGTCTCCCAAGTGACGATTCAGGGAAGGGGAGCGTTCCCGAGCCAGGGAAGTTTACCACCACAGGGATGCCATCTGAAATTGGCAGATACAAAGTCCTTGGGATTATTGCAAGCGGAGGTATGGGTGTTGTCTATGAAGCAATGCAAGAAGCCCCGAGACGCCGTGTTGCACTAAAAGTTATCAAGGTAGGCGCTGCAAGCGAGATGGCTCTTCACCGTTTTCATTTTGAGTCACAAACACTAGCAAAGTTAAGTCATCCACATATTGCCCAGATTTATGAGGCAGGCACTTGGGAAAGTGAAAATGGAGAGGTTCCGTTTTTTGCAATGGAATATATTCCAGGCGCTCGAGGAATAGTTGAATACGCAAACAATCGTAATCTTCCTGTTCGTGACCGGCTTGAACTATTTAGAAATATATGTGAAGCGGTTCAGCATGCTCACCAGAAAGGTGTTATTCATCGCGATTTGAAACCTGACAACATTCTTGTTGATAGTAATGGCGATGCAAAAATTATTGACTTTGGTGTTGCAAGAGCAACCGATGCTGACCTTGCGGTAACAACAATGCAAACAACTATGGGTCAACTCATAGGTACTTTGCAGTATATGAGTCCAGAACAATGCGATGCAGACCCCGACAGAATTGACACTCGCAGTGACGTTTACGCTCTAGGTGTGATTCTATTTCAACTCTTGTCGGGGAAATTGCCATACGATTTACGAAGGCAAGCGATTCACGAGGCGGTTCGAATTATTAAGGAACAGCGACCCGATTCGCTTGGCACAATAAGCACAACTCTCAGGGGTGATATCGACACTATTGCACTAAAAGCAATGGAAAAAGACAGGGATCGCCGTTATCAATCTGCAGCAGAACTTGCAAACGATATTTACCATTTCTTAAACAACGAGCCAATTATTGCACGTCCTTTGAGTATTGGTTATCAATTAAAGTTATTTACAAAGAAATATAAACGCAGTTGTGCTGCAGTGTTTTTCCTTCTGTTATCAATTATCTTAGGAACTGTTGGGACTTCCTTGGGTTGGATGGAAGCTAATTACCAAAAAGAAATTGCTGAAGAAAGATATGAGAAGATTCTTGATATGTCTCAGGAGTTTATTGGTGAATTTTACTCAGGTATTGTTAAGTTAAATGCGGCAATGGAAGTACGAAAATTGGTATTAGATTCAACGCTTAAACATCTAAACGAATTAGAAGAGACATCAGGAGATACGCCAGAAATAAGAGCAACAAAAGCGATGACAAACGCTCGCATCGCTGCTTATTATGGATCACTTCGTGGCGCGAATCTAGGTGAATTTGAAAAAGCAAAGCAGCATTATGAAATAACATTTGATATATACAATGAGTTGATTGACGCTGGTTATAAAAAATATAGATATAATCTTTCTCTAACAAGGTTGCATCTTTCTGATTTGCTCAGGAAGTCGGAACTTTATGACGAGAGTTTGTCTCAACTTGATAGTGCTAAATCAATTCTTCTTCCGTTTATTGCTGATAATCCTGACGATGCAAAAGCAAGACGCCTCCTTGAAGCCGGAATAGAGGTTAGCAAACTCGATACATTAAATAAGGCAGGCAGAGTGAAAGAACTTAGAGCAGCCACTGATGAACTTCTACAATTACTTAAAGTTCGTGCATTCAATTCTCCAACAGATCTTGTTTTGCAAAGGGATTATGCTTCATTGCTTCAAAGAGCGGGCAAGGAAAGGTTTCGTGAGAAGGACTATGTCGTTGCAGCTAGTTACTACGTGCAGACAATCGAAATGCGTAAGATTGCTATAGAACGCCAACCACAAAACGGCCGTGCAAAGAGAGATCTTGCTTGGTCATACTATTTCCTAGGCGAAACAAAAATTGCAGACGGAAGCGTTAGCTCTGGACTGGATTACATGGAAATGGGTCTATCGATTTTGAATGATAGGATTGCTTCTTATCCAAAAGACAGTGATGCAAGGAGTGATCTGATTAGTTTTTTAAATAGTTATATCTCGAACAGTAATTCAACCAACAATATTGCTAGAGCAAGTGAAAAGTGCCTCGGTGTTCTTGTTTCTTTACAGGTAGTTGTCGAAAAAAATCCCTATAACTACGCTTTAGCAGATACTTTGTCGAGGGTTCAAATGGCCTTTGATGAAATGACAAAATAAACAAATAACCTCGTTTTTTGGCGAATAACAGCTAATACGAATATTTTTTAGCAATTGGGTTCACATTATCCCATGCGAGCAATAGATGGTATTGACAAGTGAATAAAAAGTTAACAAATACGCGAACCAAGAAACTTCAAATGCGTATTACAAGAACTTCTCTTCTTCCTCTCCTAACTCTCTCTCCCTCTCTCCCAAACATCCCCCCCGAACATTGTTCGGGGGGCTTTGTTTTTAGTCACTATCAGAATTACTGGTCGTAAAAAGTTCCTTGAGAGATCTAATACCCCTTTCATCACCAATCACTGTCAGTTGATCTCCTATTTCAAGGATAGTGCTTCCGCGTGGTACAACCATGTGACCTCTTCGATGTATCAAAGCGACTAAGCAATCTTCAGGGAAGGTCAAGCGGTGTACAGGAATTCCAATTAACCGTTCAGTACTTGTTCCGGCTTCTAGATGAAGTGACAAGTACCTTTCTTCTCGAAGCAATATTTCCTTCATTTTCTGATTTGTACTGGCTGTTAGCCACCTTGCCATGAAATCCTCTTTGTCAACATGACCTGCAAGTTGTGCCAACAGACGCAGGTGTTGTGATGGGTCATTCTCTGGGCTTACTAAGAAGAATATCGCATGAATCGATTGCTCTTCATGATGCCCACCAAATGGGTCTCCAACATCAATTGAAATACCATCAATGCTTCTGGCAATGACCATAAATGGATTATCAATTCCTTCTAATCTAAGGTGGGGTAGAGCAACACCACGGGTAACAGGCGTCGCGCCTACTTTCGTGCCATGCAGGAATCCTTCCTCTAAGGATGAAGAGGTTGCTGGAAGTATTGTTGCTAATTCTTCAGAGGCCTCTCTAACAATATCTTCAAAAATGGAGCCATGCTTTGCATTAAGAACTTTTGAATTTGCAACAATCTCATCAAACGGATCATGTTTTCTTAATCCCTTTTCTTTAAGAATCTCACGTAGTTCTGTGTCAAGTGCAGCAAACCGTTTCCTTCCTAGGCGCTCAAATACATGGTAAATAGCACCATAACGGTCGACTCTTTTTCTCGCATAAGCAAAATACCAAATGATTCCTACTGTGACAATTCCAGCAGAAAATATGATTGGCAACCAGCCCATCATAATGATTATCCAAACACAAGCACTTGCTCCTAGAAGTTGGAGCCAAGGGTAAAATGGTGCTCGGTAACCGGGGTCGTATGAATCAAGTTTGGTTTCTCGCATAACTATTACAGAAGTGCATAGAAGTGCAAACATTAATAACTGAAACGAACTTGCAAGCTTAGCAATTTTTAATGGATCTAGATAAATAATAATAAGCGCAATCACAACAGCGGAAATCACAATGCCAACAACAGGGGTGTTTTTGCTGTCGGTCTTCTTAAAATATTTTGGAAGTAAATGATCTTTGCTCATAGCATACGGATATCTTGATGAGCTTAATATTCCAGCATTTGCTACAGAGAGGAAAGCTAGAATTGCAGCAACAGCCATAATAAAACCACCGGTGCTTGAGCCGGTCAATGTAGATGCAACTGTTGAGACCGGGGTTAAATTGGTCTCGCCATACTCGTTAAAAGACAATCCCTCCACACCGCTTACACCAACCATTACAGTAAGCCCAATAACATAAATCAAAACAGCCGTACCTATAGCAAGAAATAGACCTAGCGGTAGATTTCTTTCGGGATTGTTGATTTCACCTGCAACACTTATAACCTTTGTTACTCCGGCGTAACTTATAAAAACAAGTCCTGCGGTAGCAAATAAATTATCTACGCCCTTATCAAAAAAACCTGAGAAGTTAACTTCTTTTATCTGAAAACTACCAACTGCTAAGAACCAAACAAGAAATGATAATAAAAGAATCACCAGAACAATCTGGAAGGTTGTTGTCTTTTTAGCCCCAAGGATATTTAGTCCTCCAAAAAACACCACTAGCCCTAATGCTATAAAGGTGTAAACCGACTCTCCAGTTCCTACAGGCAAGAATAATTGTATATATGCGCCCATACCAACTAACGCAAAGGCTGTCTTAAGTAACAACGCTAGCCATATTCCTAAACCGCCAACAGTTCCTGCTACCGGTCCAAGTGACCTGTCTAAAAAGTAATAAACTCCTCCAGAACGTGGCATTGCGGTTCCGAGTTCAATTTTGCATAACATTGGTGGAATTAAGAGCATTCCAGCAATTAAGTAGGCAAGTATTACAGCTGGACCTGCAATTTGCGCTGCAAAACTTGGGAGAAGGAAAAAGCCACCACTTAGGGTTGTTCCGGCTGCTAGAGCGAAAACTGAAAATAGCCCTAGGTGTTTTTTAGCGAAGACAGGCATTGTACTATTCTTTTATTATCCACTATTGTGAAGATACTTGTACACTTGGCATGGAGTATCTTTTAATAAGGAGTAATTTGTGGCATTTTATGAATTTGAAGGCATCGTACCAGTTATAGACCCAACCTCGTTTGTTCATGAGACCGCGGTTGTGATAGGAGACGTTGTGGTTGAAGCCAATTGCTTTGTTGGTCCAGGTGCAGTATTAAGGGGTGATCTTGCTCGGATTGAAATGCGAGATGGAAGTAACGTTCAGGATAATTGTGTTGTTCATAGTTTTTGGGGAAAGGACACAATTATTCAAAGGCACGGTCACGTTGGTCATGGGGCAGTAATTCACGGATGTACCATAGGTGAAAATGCACTAATTGGAATTAATTCAGTAGTAATGGATGATGCTGTTATTGGAAAAAACAGTTGGGTTGCTGCACTTACTTTTGTAAAATCAGAAACCAAGATTCCACCAAATTTATTAGTAGTTGGATGTCCGTCAAAGATTGTAAGGGAACTAACAAAAGAGGACATTGAAAAGAAATCCAAAGGAACCTCAAACTATCACCACCTATGTAAGAGATTTCCGATTTCAGAAAAAAGATGTGAACCACTGGCTCAACTAAACTCAAACCGAGGAACTATGCCTGAACCAATGTAATATGACAGTCACACTACGAGCACAGTTTCAAAAAATAGATTTACACACAAACGGAAGAGTCGACTTTATTCTCGTTCCACAAACATTGAAACACCCTGTCCGATACCAACACAAAGAGAAGCCATACCGAGTTTAGTATTTGTGCGGTTCATTTCATGAACCAGAGTGACAACAATCCTCGCACCAGTACAACCAAGTGGATGACCCATAGCAATAGCCCCACCATTTGGATTAACTTTTGATGGATCTAGGTTAAGTTCCCTAATACAAGCTATTGCTTGAGCAGCAAAGGCCTCGTTAAGTTCGACAATGTCAATATCTTCTGCGGTTACTCCAGTTTTTGCAAAGAGTTTTTCTGAAGATTTGACAGGTCCAATACCCATGAGGTCTGGCTCTACACCTGCAGTTGCACTAGCACCGATAACTCCGAGAATGTTTAGTCCAAGTTCCCTTGCCTGTTCAAGTTCAACTAGAACGATAGCAGCAGCACCATCATTGATTCCACTACTATTACCTGCTGTAACTGATGCGCCATCTTCTTTTGAAAACGCTGGTTTGAGTGTTGAAAGTTTTTCAAGAGAGGTTTCTGGTCTTGGATGTTCATCTGTGTCAACTATGATTGATTCCCCGTGTCTTTGTGGTACGCAGACTTGGATTATTTCGTCATTCCATTTTCCACCATCTAATGCTTGTTTCCATTTTTGTTGACTTTCATAAGCAAAGGAATCTTGATCTTCTCTGGTTATGTTCCACTTTCTAGCCACATTTTCAGCTGTTTGCCCCATGCCAATTGGTGAATACATTTCAGCCATTTTTGGATTAATAAATCTCCATCCAATTGTTGTGTCATAAATTTCGGCATGTCTATCAAAACTTGTTTTTGATTTTGGCATAACAAATGGGGCTCGGCTCATACTCTCTACCCCGCCAGCGACTATTACATCAGCACAATTTGTTTCAATCATTCTTGCAGCAATGATTAATGATTCTAGACCAGAAGCACAAAGTCGATTTACAGTTGCACCCGGAACAGTTACTGGGAGCCCGGCTAAAAGAGATGCCATCCTTGCAACATTTCTATTATCTTCACCTGCTTGATTAGTTGCTCCAAAGTAAACGTCATCAATTGATAATTTGTCAATTCTCGACTTATCTACTGCCTTCTCAATTACAAGTGCTGCCAAGTCATCTGGGCGTACAGTTGAAAGACCACCTCCATAACGACCAATTGGTGTACGAACAGCAGATACAATTGCTGCCTTTCTTAAATTAAAACTGTTCATGTCTAAGATTGTACTTGCTATGAGTTTGCACCGACAGTTTTGGGTGGGGTTGAAAAACGATTGTCTTGTACTGTCTCATTTAATGACAATAAAAGTTCTTGGACAACGTCTTCACCGATACGGTTACACCATTCAAATGGTCCATACGGGTAATTGGTTCCTAAACGCATGGCGGTGTCAATATCATTGATAGAAGCCACGCCTTCTGAATGCGTCCAATATGCTTCGTTAATAACGGAAGCAAGTATTCTTGCAAAAATATATCTTTCTAACTTATTTCCAGCAACCTTCGCTCCTTCAAGGCAAAATGCGTTTACTGAGTTAGTTAATTGCTCTGGTAATTCTAGTTGTTTTTGTTCAGTTAAAATTGCAGGAACAATGTTGTTGCGATCATCATGAGCATAAGCACCGCATCCTGTTTTTCTTCCTAGGTGATTCCTTTCAATTAACTGCTTTTGAGCATCGCATGGTGCTAATCGAGCGGGCTGTTCTAAATCCTCCCAAATTCTCTTACTTGTTGCATAATTTAAATCATGACCAAGTAAATCCATTAATTCAAACGGCCCCATACGAAATTCTCCCAATGACTTCATCACATCATCAATCACATCGACTGGTGCGATTTTATCTTCTAGAACCCTCCATGCCTCAATGTAATAAGGTCTTGCTACTCTGTTGACAATAAACCCTGGCGAATCCAAAGGATGAACTGTTGTTTTTCCCCAAGCTTCAACTATTAGTGTAGCCCTTGAAGTAGCTGAATTGCTAGTTTTGTTTCCTTTGATAATTTCAACAAGAGGCATAATTGCTGCAGGATTAAAAAAATGTGTTCCAAGAATCCTTCCGGAAGCAGTACAAGCAGATTCAAGTTCAGTTATTGAGAGGGAGGATGTGTTTGTTGCTAGTACAGCATTTGGTGCAATTTTATCGAGTGAGTTGAAGACGTCTATTTTTATTTGAAGTGAATCGGGAACACATTCGATGATGAAATCGCACTCATTAAGGACATTCAGGTTTTCTGTAAGAATGATTTTTTCTAGAATTAAATTAGATTGTTCTTCTGAGATACGTTTTTTTTGTAAAAGTCTCGCAACTCGTTTTTCAATTTGTTGTATTGAATTTGATAAAGCCGAACTATCAATATCAAACAAAAAAACGGACCAGCCAGCTTTTGCTGCAGTTTGGGCTATTCCTGTGCCCATTACCCCAGCACCGATTATTCCAACTGGTTTTGCGACTTCTTTCATGGTCTATCACATACTACGTTAATAACTGGATTTCGGTTTCATGTTTATACCTTTGGGGCTGTCATTTCGTCGAAGTTTAGAAGTTCGTCCAATTCTTCTTCTTTCAAAAGACCTTCCCTAAGCACACATTCCCGAATTGTCTCCCCAGTTGCAAACGCTTCCTTCGCAATTTTTGCTGCTTTGTCATAGCCAATTACTGGGGCAAGTGCAGTTCCTACCATTAGCGATTGTTCAACAAGTTCTTCAGCAATTTCTTTGTTTACTTCAAGACCTTGTATTAATTTTTCGTTTAATATAAAACCCGCTCCAGCAAGTAATGAAATTGACTCAACAAGTCGCTCTGCAATTAACGGCATGCATAAATTGAGTTCTAACAATGATCCTATACCTCCACTAGCACCAGTGGTGATTGCTGAATCATTGCCTACAACTTGGCAGAAAACTTGCATCACAGATTCGCAAATTACTGGGTTTACTTTACCGGGCATAATTGAAGAACCCGGTTGAACGGCTGGAAGTGAGAGTTGGAATAAACCACATCTTGGTCCAGAGCCAAGCCAACGAATGTCATTTGCTATTTTTGAAAAACTAGTAGCAATTGTTTTAAGTTCACCATGCGCTTCTACAATACAATCACGTGATGCCTGCGCTTCAAAGTGGTTGTGAGCTTCTTGGAATTTGACTTTAGTGACTTTGGATAATTCTCGGCAAACAACTGCAGCAAATTTGGGGTGTGTATTGATTCCGGTTCCTACTGCTGTTCCTCCGATTGGCATGTTTTCCGCGAGTCTCATCATTGCTCGTTCTGCTCTTCTAATTCCGTACTCAACTGCAGCTGTATAACCAGAAAAAATCTGTCCCATGCGAATTGGAGTTGCGTCCATTAGGTGAGTACGACCAACGGTTACGATTTTGTCCCATTTTTTGGACTTTGCTTTAAGGGATTTTGCAAGACCTTTTAAAGACGGTATTAAATCGTTACGTAATTCTATACAAGCCGCAATTTGCATTGCTGTGGGGAAAGTGTCATTGGACGATTGTCCCATGTTTACATGGTCATTTGGGTGAATGGGATCTTTTGAGCCAATTCTGCATCCGCATGATTTGCATGCTATGTTTGAAATAACTTCATTCATATTCATATTTGTAGAAGTCCCAGAACCGGTTTGGAAAACGTCAATTGGAAAATGAGACATCATTCCAGCGGCTCGTTTGGGGTCTTCAAGCGCGATCATAATGTCATCACAAGCGCTTATAATTAGTTCAGTCCTTCTTGTATCAAGCAACTTTAGTTTGTTGTTAGCAATAGCGGCTGATTGTTTCAACAAAGCGAAAGCATAGATAATCGATAGGGGGAGAGGTCTCCCCGAAATTGGAAAATTCAGAACTGCTCGCTGTGTTGTTGCACCATAAAGTGCTATAGAAGGGACTTCCATTTCTCCCATTGAGTCCCGTTCTTTTCGTGTTTTCTCCAATTTTTTTGCCATGTCAAATTCTCTTTACTATTTATGGAGTTTGATTTGAATCTTTTGGTTGGTTAATTCCAAGCAACTCTCTTTGAGATTCGGTTAATTGTTCTTTAAAGCGTTGGACAATCTGTTGGTGAATTACTGCAGCTACTGTTAGGTCATTATCTTTAATTTTCTCCCAAGCAGCAATCCAAGCTAATGGTTCGGGTCTTGCGTCTTCAGCCTCATCCCAAGCGGATGCTGCGATTGCTGCTGTGAATCTTAATGAGAGCAAATCTTCATCAATGAGTGCTTCATCGAATGTGTCGAGTAATTGTAAAGCACCAACAGCATTTCCCATTTTTATCATGAGTGATACTGTTCTTGTAGCAATGCCTCTTTTATCAGGAATATCTCTGTTTTGCTTTTCCCAAATAGACTGCAATATTGAGAGTCGAAGATCATGTAGTTCAAGTCGTTTCAGCATGTCATCAGCACGCAGTAAAGAAGTTGTATCAAGTGAATTAGAGATGGTAAATGCAGCAGTATTCCATTTAGGAGTTTCAGGTTTGTAAAGTTTAATTAATTCTTTAAAACCTTCGATTCCCCCACGTTTTTGTAAAGCGGAAAGCGCATAGGAATACATTACAGGATCGTCAGTAAGTTCTAT
This sequence comes from Phycisphaerales bacterium, assembly GCA_030748805.1. Next base: position 26,413 of record JASMLG010000087.1, read on the forward strand.
TAATGGCTCAGCATAGCCTGCAGTTGAAAAACCCTGGGCTGTAGCGATGCGAATATCTTCGTTTGAATTATGTAATAGAGGGATTAAGTTATGTTGTACATCGGAATCTCCAAGCATTGCCTCAAGTGTGATGAGAGAAGGCATATCGTTTAATAGACGAGATTGTTGAACTGTTTGAACAATACTATTTGCTGTTTTTCTTGTCACCATGTTTGTGTCTAATAAGACAATCAATGCTTTCGCCGCTGGCTCAACAGGTCCAGAAGAAAGCCGCTCTATTGTTGTCCTCAGAGCACTTGGATGTGGTTGTGTTCGGAAGAAATCAAGTTCAAGAGAAGCAACCTGTTGATTAGTTTCAAAAGAGAGTGATTTAGCGACGTATTCTTGTAACCCAAGTACGTTTATTTCTGGTAGTAGTTTTGCTACCGCCAATCGGACAATATGATTCTGGTTCCTAAGTAGATCTACAACTAACTGCAACTCTTCCTCTGTTGCCTCACCGTCTCGCAATAATACTCCAACTCTTTCAATTCCAAATACCTTCAATGCTGGAATTGGATCTCCAAGAACTTCAGGGAGTAGTTCATGTTGATATTCTGTTGGTATTAGTGGCCAATGTGTTGCGTAGGCAGTTATAAGACGCTGTTTGAGTTGTTCATTTTCTAATAACTGATTTTGCTGAACCAAAGAGTTTTCTGTCACCTTCGATTCTTGATTGGTTGAAGTTGGTTGTTTTGGAGAAGGTGGTTTATTTTGAATTTCCTGAGGTGCTTCACAGCCACCAAAAGAAATGCCACAAATTACGGCAAATAAATATAGTTGGTATTTGAAATGAAACAATTGCATGGTATTAATCGGCAGTGTATTCGATTCTTGCCAGAAACACCCATATGATTGGCAAACAAGTTTGAGTTTCAAGAGTACAATACCAACCGATATGAGTAGTTGGCATGAAGCAGAACAGTTTGCAGATCGAGCTTTAGAAATGTACGAGCGTGGTCACTGGGCAGAAGCGGAGAATCAACTCCGAAAAGCACTTGAGATAGACCCAGACCATGGTGATTGGCATTTCAATCTTGGTTTGACCCTTGAAAGAACAGGCAGAGACGCTGAAGCTTTGTCCAGTTTTGAACACGCTTCAAGATTGTTACCCGAATCAATCGACCCACAACTTGCTTCTGGCTCTTCATGTATGCGTCTAGGCCGTTTTGATAATGCTATAAAGTGGTTTAATAGAGTTATTAAGTTGGATTCATCTTGTGAACCAGCATGGGCTATGTTAATTGAAGCAAATGCTGAACTCGGTAATCACGATACTGCAGAAACGTGTTTTTATATGGCTCAAGATGCATTACCAGATACAAGTGCCAATGTTCTTATCGCGATGAGCGGTAGCTTGTTAACAAGAAATGAATACGAACGTGCAATTTGGTGCGCAAGAGAAGCGATAAAACTTGACTCAAATGTAATTGGGGGTCGTTTGCAATTAGCTGGTGCTTTGGTTGCATCAGGTCAAAGCCAACAAGCATCTCAGATATTACTTCAAGAATTGAGAGTAGATCCCGGTAACATTCAAGCACTTCTTTTACATGCGGATGTACTCGCTGACTCTGGCAAAACTAATGAGGCATTGATTAGACTACACAGAGTTCTTGAACTTGAACCAGCCAACATAGGTGCTCATATTCGCGCTGGAACTTACGCCATAGACGACAAGCGTTGGGAAGAAGCTTTTATCGCTTGGGGATTGGTTCGAAGACTCCTTCCCGAACACCCTACAGCTTGTTTGTATTTGGCTCAATCACTCATTGCTATGCACAGACTAACTTCAGCGCGACCTCTGTTACAAGAATATGTGGAACGAATGGATGCTAACTCAAGTAGCGATGAGAAAATACACGTTGCTAAATTATTAATTTCTTCAGGTGAACCGATTATTGCTACAAGTATTTTAGAGCCACTGTCTATTGAACTTGACGATGATAATCCCAAAAAAGTTAAATGTCTCAGATTGCTTGCAGTAACCTTATTCGCAGTCGAGAAAAATGATGATGGATCAGCAATTAGTAGAAAGGTTTTGCGATTAGATTCTAAATGCATATCTTCAATGCACAACCTTGCACTTGCTGCTGTGAAGAATCAGCGATTTAGAACTGCATGGGGGTGGGTAAGCCGAGGTCTAGCGGTTGATCCACTAGATAACGATTTGCGTCGCTTACGATCTCGGCTTATCTGGGAAGGTGTTGCTAGATTTTTCCGAATCAAAGTGTTCCGGAGGTAAACGGAAGCAAAGCCATGAATCTCGCTCGTTTGATGGCCTGAGCTACCATACGTTGTTCCTTGGCGGATGTGCCTAAACGTTTCCGCGAATATATTTTGCCATTTGGCGTCATGAGTCGCCTCAAATCATCCACTGATTTGTAATCAATGTACTTTTTATCGCGGTTGTCTGTCTTGAGGTAGGTCTTAGATACGGGTCTGTTGTAATCTCTGCTCATGTTATTCCTTTCGTCTTGGCTTAGAAATGAGCCCCAGCACACAGGAAGGGGCGACGAGAATGGGTATCTTACAAAATATACCTTATTAGGGCAAGCCAAGATTGGTCGATGTATCCTGCACAGTTAAATGGGACCTATAGTTGGAATAACTGCAGATATACATGAAAACCGCCATCGACTTGCTGTTTCTTACTCTAATTCTGTTTTGAATGCTGGTGGAGTTCCTGTAATATTGCCACCAATTTTTGGTGCTGAATGGGATTATATTTCGGTTTGTGATGGCTTTATCTTCTCTGGAGGAGATGATCCAATTATGGAACATTGGGGAATTACAACACATCAAAAATCGACTCCGGTTTCGATTGAAAGGCAAGTATTTGAATTGTCATTACTAGAGAAGCTGCAATCAAAGCCCAAGATTCCCATTCTTGGTGTATGTCTTGGAATGCAGTGGATGGGCTTGATTGCAGGTGGAACACTGAATCAGCATCTTCCAGAAGATGTTTTACAAATACACTCTGATTCAAATCATGAAGTAGATGGATTGATCGGAGCTGGTATTGTTCATAGCAATCACCACCAAGCAATTACAGATGCAGGTAATCTTACGGTTGTAGCTACTTCAGATGATGGCTTGATAGAAGCAGTAAGGTGTAACTCTCGTAATTGGTATGTTGGTGTTCAGTGGCATCCAGAAAGAACGGACGATGAAATTTTGGGTCAAGGGCTTTTTAACCAGTTAGTAAAGGCAACTATTTCATCCAAGGTAATACACCTATGACATTTCCATCACCAATTCAAGATAAGTTAGAAAATTATGCAGTAGAAATTGTTGAGAGAGATGGTATTGCAAATCGACAAGGAGCTCCAACTGGTTCTTTTCAAGCACAATTACTTTGTGAGTTTTTACCTTGGGGAGATAGTGGTTGTTTTGTATTAGCGACTACAGGAATTGTAGAAATTGAGTATTCAACGATGCGCAAGTCCGCAAGTATTTTCGATGCTCCTTGCCGAGGAACGATTGAAGTAACAGGCACAGATTATTTTGACTTTATTGAAAGGATGACAACTCAAAAACTTTCCGATATGAATGATGGGGAATCTAGACTTGCTTTTATTACAAGCAGAAAAGGAACTATTGTCTCAGATGTTATTGTCCATAAACTTGCAGACCGAATTTTGATTGATCTCGACATTACAGTTGTGCAAACTGTATGTGATCACTTGAATTCGTACATTGTTATGGAAAATGTAGAAATCGAGAATAAGACGGGCTCAGTTCACTGGATGTGGTGTATTGGGTCTAAAGTTAGTGTAATTGAGCATAAGGATGCTCAAACATTTGTGTTGCCGGAGTGTTTCTTGGGATTAGATTGTATTGCGATCGCAACAAAACCGGACACCACACTCGATGTATGGGAATCGTATGTTTCTTCAGGAGTTAGACCTGTAGGTTGGTATGCTCTAAACATGCTAAGAGTAGAGTGTGGAATCCCGTTTTTTATGATTGATTTTGAATCAAACAATTTGCCACACGAAACAGGATTAGTCCACAGTAGAGTAAGTTTTGAAAAGGGATGTTATTTGGGTCAAGAAATTATTGCGAGAATGGAATCACTTGGTCAACCAAAACAACAATTAGTTAAATTATCAATAACGGTAGATGAATTACCAGTTTCTGGTGCACAACTTTGGAGCGATGATTCAACAAATGGAACACCAATTGGAGTAGTAACTTCAAGCGCAATTAGTCCAATGGGTGGCTCAGTTCCTGTTGCAATTGCCATGGTTCTTAAAAAATGTAACACTATAGGCACATCCGTCTTTACAAACGCTGGTTCTGATGTTGTTGAGTGTAAGGTGGAGTTGATATGACCAATTGGCCAAAAGAAATACGAATAACAGAAGTTGGACCACGTGATGGCTTACAAAATCAAGCAAAGCAGATTCCCACTCAATCAAAAATTGAGTTGATTGACTCTCTTTCTCAGACTGGTTTAACGTGTTTAGAGGTTTCATCATTTGTTCATCCGAAGTGGGTTCCACAACTATCAGATGCAGATGAAGTGTTTGCTGGAATAACTAGAAAAGATGGAGTAATGTACACTGCATTAGTTCCGAATGAACATGGTTTGCAAAGAGCAATTGCAGCAAAGGTAGATGGAATAGCGGTTCTTACTGCGGCAAGCGAGACATTTTGTGAACGTAACACAAAAACTTCAATCAAAGAATCGATTGATCGAATTAAACCAATAGTAGAAGACGCAACATCGCTTGGTATGAGTACGCGAGGTTATATTAGTTGTGTAATTGGTTGCCCATATGAAGGAAAAACAGATTTTGCGGTAGTGAGACAAATCGTCCAGAAGATGAAAAATATCGGAATTACCGATATTGCTCTCGGTGAAACAATAGGAATTGCAGTTCCTACTGACATTCGAAAACTTTACGAAGCACTCGATGGTGAGTTATCCCCAGAAGAATCTATTCTTCATCTACACGATACAAGGGGAACGGCTTTAGCATGTGTCGCTGAAGCAATGCAGTGTGGCTGCATCCAATTTGACTCATCCTGTGGAGGTATTGGAGGATGTCCTTACGCCCCAGGTGCTGCTGGGAATATTGCAACCGAGGATATTGTTTATTTTGCAGATAGAATGGGAATTAAGACAGGTGTCGATTTTGAATCGTTGGTAAAAGCTTCAGAAGTATTGGAGCATAATCTTGATTGCCAACTTATTAGTCGTGCCTATAGAGCTTCCCAAGATCCGCACACTCGCCCAAGTGAATAATTTCCATTGTGCTTTTTCAATTTATGAACCGTTACAGTATTTTGTTCAATGACAACAGCTCTTGGGTTGGAGGGGAATCCATGAGCACCAAAACAACCAGTGTTAATAATAATCCTATTCCCTTTCTTCCAAATACCTGCATGGTGAGTATGTCCAGCAACGATAATTTTTGCTGAAGATGCGTATCGTTCAATCCACAGATTTGTAAGTTTTGGGAATTCCCACCAACCCCACAAGACCTTAAATGCTAAGGGGATTGCTATTAACAATAACCGTATAAGTGAGGGTTTGTTGAGTGTGTAATCTGCACTAGAAGCTTTGATAGTACACATTCTCATCGAATCAAATTGTTCTTTGAATCCATCACCGTTTTCTCTAATGTATTTTCGCCTGCATCGTGTTATATATTTCCCTCTCCAACTCCAAGGAGTAACTCCTATAAATGGAGCATGTCCATGAAAGACGAATACTGTTTTGTTACATAACCAAACATATTCGGTTTCACTAATTGTTGGATCATGGTTTCCGCAGATTAATGTTGTATTAACGTTATCCTCGTTTGCCAATTTAATTAAAGAATTTGCCAATTCCATGGAGTGTTTTTTTAGAGAAGTTGAATACATTTCCGAAGTGTCGCCATTTAAAATGAGCGAATCAAACCCCGTCCACAGTGGCCTCAGTTGATCAGCGGAGGTTACGCTTGAACTGAGTTTGCCAAAGTGGATATCAGAAAGGATTAGGGTTTTGCTCATCTGGATTTGGCTCCAGAGATATTATTCTTGTCCAATTGTGATGTAGTTTTTCCCCTGTCGTTTTGACTGGAGTAACCGTTGATCTGCTTTGCGTAATATTGAATCAACATCATTTCCATCCCAAGGAAAGGTAGCTAGTCCACCTGAAATCGACAAAATCCCCGTTGCCTCTTCACCGAGTTTAGGGAATCTGGCATTGGCTACTTGTTCTCGGAACCGTTTTGCAAGAATTTCGACTGTGGTTGGGTGATTTGATCTAGGTTCTCTTGGTGGTTCTGGATCACAGAATAGAACGGCAAACTCATCTCCACCAATTCTACAAACATGATCTCCCTTACGAATAATCGTACGAAGTAACCGAACTATTTCTCGGATTATATCATCGCCAGCATCGTGACCCCATCGATCGTTGTAGTGTTTGAAATTATCTATGTCAAAAATCATTACAGTGAGATTACGCCGCTTCTTTCTTGCTGTCTGTAGTTCTCTCGTAAGGCAGGTTTTCAAAAACCGGCGATTCCAAGCACCAGACAACTCGTCCTGATATGCAAGAAGTTTTAACTGTTGTTGTTTACGCGCTAAGTTGAGCCAGCAAGCCGCCCATCTGGCCCAACGCACAATGTCACTGTTGGTCGCGCCAAATGCTGCTAGAGTTCCATGTTCTTCGTGTCCATATCGCAGAGGTGCGGTTATTGATAAGTTGGGAGCACCTGTAGGTTCATCGACAATAACACACATAGTCCACCCTGTTTGTTGTATAAGCAATTCAATAAGTTTGTCCTTAAAAGTAGAGGGGTTGTGCATGAGTGCTCGTACTAAGTCGACATCTCCAAGTGATGTCTGGTCATCTGTTAGTGTGATTTCATCAGAGATTCCTAGAATGCAATCTATATCTAGGGGTGGAATTATTTCATTATCAACTGGAAGAGATTGAACATTAGTAATTGCAGATGTAAGTCGATTGGCGGTTGTATCTTTAGGTACCATCGCATCAGCTTGTTTAACTTTTATACTATTCCCAGCGACAACTATAACTGTTGTAGGGTCAACGCGCCTTAGCGCGTCAACACTTGAATCAACATCGTTTTCTAAAAGCTGTTCATCGACAATCACAGCTTCGACTAGGTCAGAAGCACTACAAGTGGCAAGTTCTCCGATTGCATCAAAGACGCTGTTCACACGCTTTACTGGCTGTTCAAATCCTGTTAACAACTCTTCATCGAATGTGCCAGCAAAAACGAGAGAACTTCTGGATGTTCGCTTTGTTGTCATTCTTTAGACCCCTGCGGGATATCATCAAGAAGCATGGATAGTTCGTCAGCATCAACATTTTCAGATTGAATGATAGGTGGTTCTTCAAGCGAATCAACTAATGAGCCGCGATTTTCAAAACTATCAAGTCGTCCGTCACGTAGTTCAGAAACAGATACACTTGGTAAGTATCTTCTAATTGAATCAACCATTTGATTAACATTATTAAAATCCTCAGAATGTACAATTATTAAATGTGGTGAATTAGGTGTCTCATTCCAAGCAGAATTTGTCCGAAGTTGTTGCTGCTGAAGACATATTTCAGCCATTGCTAAAAAGGGGTCGTGTTCAATTGTAATTTGCAGGTTGTTTTTCTGCGCAAGAAGATGAGCTGCGTCGATACGTTCGGCTGGCACCAACACAACACATCTTGAATCAAGATTGTTGGACTTCTCAGACATCCTATTTCAACCCTAAGAATAACTTGTTTTAGCGAAAATGCCACAAAAACTTTTAAGCATTAATTGCTAATATAGGTTTATTTGTAAATAAACCCTTACTTTGAACAATTTATTTCATCAGTCGAGACTATTTCGATTTAAAGTAGTAGAAACATATGCTACGTAGCAAAATTGAAGTTATACGGCACGAATTTGTTTGCTGTCTTAATGTTCTGAAGTACAAATAAGTGCAATGGAGTTTGCACCATTAGGTTGTTGGAGATTTGCCATTGCTTGTCTCATTGCAAATCTCGTTTTGTGGTCTTTCATCAACTGAAGAATTGAAATACCTGCATCAGATATATTCTGTTCAAGATCTACGTGATCGGTTGCAATGATTATCCCACCTAGGTCTTCAAGTGGTGTTGCATTTGTTTTTTGGTGGTCATCATTGTGATAGGGGTATGGCATTACTATTGTTGGAACAGAATTGATTGAAATTTCTGCGATAGTGTTTGCCCCACCTCTTGTTATAGCAAGATCAGAACAGCCCCATACGTCACCCATTTCATGATGGAACCCAAGAACTACATATGGAATTCCTATGTTATTCCAAGAATTTTGCACCTGTTCTACATGTTTAGTTCCGGCAATATGAAGTATTTGCCAATTATGAAATAGAGATTTGTTTCTTTTAGCAATGGCTGGAACCAATGAATTAATTGTACTTGCCCCTTGGGATGCGCCAGTGATCAAAAGCGTCATGCGATTTGGGTCAAGCCCTAGTCTTTTTTTGCAATCTTCAGTGTTACGTGAGGTAATTACACAACGCCTTAACGGGGGCTTTGTAATTTCTACATTTTGTAGATTACATTTTACGGTAGACAAAATCCTATCCGCCCAACTAGCTGCAAGCCGGTTTGCTTTTCCTGGTGGATTATCCAAATTCAAAAGAATTGTCTGGCAAGACAAATTTTTTGCTGCGTGTAGAGTGGGGGCTGCAACATAACCACCTGTAGTAAGAACGCAATCAAAATTCTGTTTTCTTAATATCTTTTTAACATTCCATGATGTTCTTATGAAACCGATAAAAAAACGCACAAACCCAATTGGGTTTGTTGAAAGTGGGGCAGCTGGTAGTGAAATTGTTTCAAAGTCCGTATGTTCAACCATCATTGTGTCAGTCGTTCTAGGTGAATGAGCAAGAAGGACTTCATGACCAGTTGAAACGAGTGATTCTGCAACGGCAATTGCTGGGGCAACATGACCACCGCTTCCTCCACCTGCGATCAAAACCTTTTTAGGCACGTGCTGTTGTTGGGAATGCATTTTGCACAGTTGAACTTGCATTTGCCTTTCTGTCAATCGCATCGATGAGCCCAATGCAAAATGCAGTCAGAAGCCACCCAGTCCCACCATTACTCAGGAGCGGAAGAGCGATACCCTTTGTGGGAACTAGTGAGGTAACGACCAGGATATTGATGCTTGCCTGAAGCCCAATCGTAGCAATAATTCCTAAAACCAGAAGTTGATGGAAGGTGTTCGATGTCTTACGAATTACGTAAATACCAATCCAAACTAATCCAACGTATAAAGATGCAACTGCAATTGCACCAAACGCACCAAGTTCTTCACAAATTATCGCGAAAATGAAGTCGGTAGTATCTTCAGGAAGATAACCAAATTTTTGTATTCCATTTCCAAGCCCCAAACCCGAAAGTCCTCCTTCAGAGATTGCTGACATCGATTGTACAATGTGATACCCACTATTCTCAGGGTCTGCAAAAGGATCAAGATATGTTTGCAATCTTCCCATCCTATAGTCACTTCTATAAACAGCAAGGTAAAAACCAGAAATAGCAACTGGAGCAAAAGTAGCGAAATGCCAAAGTTTTGATCCAGCAGCTAATAGGACAAAGCAAGCAACAGCAAAAATTAGAACAGCTGTACCTAGATCTTCTATAGCGATGACTGCACTGACAAGCCCCACAATGGCGATTATTGGCAAAAACCCCTTAAGATATTTAGATAAGTCGCATAAGTGTTTAGAAGACCACCACGCCAACGCAATAACCATCATCCATTTAGTTATTTCGCTTGGCTGAAAATTGAATCCACCAAATTCTACCCAACGGTTTGAAGCATTGACTTGTTTTCCAATACCTGGAATGTAAACAGTAAACAATAGAAAGACCGCAACCCAAAAAAACCACAAAACAAGGGGGAAACCCATGAAGTGTTTTTCAAAAAGTTGTACCGGAAACCTGCTTCCAACAAACATAACAATCATTGCTATTGCTGCTAACACAGCAGGTCTACTCGTAAGCAAATCAACATAAGTTAATGGGATATTAGAAACCTGCATTCCAGCAGAATTCACCATGACAACGCCAAGCATTAGTAAGGCGATAGATATGACAACAATTCCCTGTCCTGCTCGCATGAAATATAAGTATCGACTGTATTATTGGTTTTGCCACACAATCTAAGTTGGTTTCGGTCATACTATGTGTCATCAAATGAACCGGCAACCAGATCAACTTTGTACTTCAAGAATAATCTATTTAGAAACATTTGGATGCCAGATGAATGAACTAGACAGCGAGTTAGTTCAGGATCAACTTGCTGCTCTGGGTTATATTTTGGGGGACTCTAGAGATACAGCCGATGTTGTTCTGTTCAATACCTGCACAGTTCGCCAACAGGCGGAAAATAAGGTTCTAAGCCGTATAGGTGAATTAGGTCTTGAAAAAAAGGAAGGTCGTGAGGTCATTATTGGCATGTTGGGGTGTCTTCCTGAGAGAGAGGGGAAACGCCTTCTAACTAAATATCCTCACATCAACTTTCTATGTGGACCAAGTGAATTAGATCGACTTCCAACATTAATTCACAATGCTGTTGCAGGTGAGCCGCTGTCTTCTATTGATAGAGTTTGTTTGCAGGGGAATCGGTCACGAAGATCGTCTGCACTTTCTGCAGCCGAAGATAATTTGGAACTGCTTGATTTATCTAGATCATTTAATCCAGATCATCGACGTTCATCTAGTCATAGCGCTTATGTTCGCATTACTCGAGGTTGCAATAAGTTCTGTACCTATTGTGTAGTTCCAAATACTCGTGGAGCAGAAGTACACAGGCCGCCTGACTCGATAATTGGAGAATGTAAGCAGTTGGTTGATGCAGGAACAGTTGAAATCACACTGCTTGGTCAAACTGTAAATCATTACATATATACGCATGGAGTGGCAATTAACAGCAGCGGTAATGAAGTTCCTCAAATTGGTCCAGGGCTTACTGCATTTAATAAAACAAGCAATGGTGCTAAGCCAGTTACAACTTTTGCAAACTTATTACAACGAATTCACGATGAGGTACACGACTTGCAGCGACTAAGATTTGTTACAAGTTATCCAAAGGACTTTGGAAACGATGTTCTGGAAGTGATGAAGGATTGCCCAAGGATTTGTAACTACCTGCATGTTCCTGCGCAGTCGGGCTCGAACCGAATATTAAAATTAATGAATCGTGGTTATACAGTTGAAGAGTATTTGGATTTTGTTGATAGAGCTAGAACAATAATTCCAGATGTAGAAATAGCAGGGGACATTATTGTTGGTTTTCCAAGTGAGACGGAGGATGATTACAAAGCAACTTGCGATTTAATTAGTCGAGTTAGATTTAAAAACAATTTTGTATTCCATTATTCTCCTAGACCAGGCACAGTTGCGATTAATCGTTATGAAGATGATATTCCAAGGGATGTAAAGCGAAGGCGTTTAAATACAATTCTAGAACTTGGAGCGAAGATAGGTTCAGAAGTCCATCAACAATATGTAGGCAAGACAATTGATGTGCTTGTTGAGTGCGTTAGCCCTAAATCGGAGAAAAATAACAGCATTGAATTGAAATGGGAGAAAAAGAATACTCAGTTGTCAGGCCGAACGTCTGGGGACTTAATATGTGTTTTTGATGTTGATTCAGATGACGAGGTGAATTTTTTGATAGGAACGATCGTTCCCGTTAAAATTGAAAGTTCAGCACCTTTGCTGCTTAAGGGGTCTCTTTGTAAGTAAGTTTATTCTTATTAATTGTGCGCCTTTTTAAATGTTATTCGCATATTCGGTGTGCGCTAGTAACGCGGGTTGGCGTTTTGTCTTTATCGAATAGGAAGAACAGAAAGGGAAAAAATGAATAATAATTATTTCTTCGGGACGATTGCTGTTAGCACTATGGTTGTTGGGTCGGCAGTGGCAGATTATGCGGGTTTATCTTACGATTGGTGGTCAAATTATGACGGAACTGTAACATGTCAGATATACGCTTCCTTTACAGAAGAAACAGATGAGCTTGATGCAGTTTTCGGCGATTCCGAGAACGCACTTAGTGTATCTGCTTCAAGCAGTTTTTATCAACACTATCTTGGTACCTATGCAGCTCCAATGGCTGCACTACTCCCACTCTACCCAAGTTTAGCATTGGATAGTTACGTCACAATCGGAAGAACTTCCGATGTTGACAACAACATGCTAGACATTGGCATTGATTGGTCTGACTTCGAAGAAAGTGGTGGCGATATCTACACGGATAACGGCACTTGGTTTGCTACCCCTGACGACCCACAAGTGCTCGCAGGTGAAGATCTTAGAGTTTTGGTAGGAAACTTCACAACGTACGGTTATGATTCATACATTTATGGCGTTTTGAATTTTCAAGGAAGGCAAGGTGATTTTGAAACATTCCAAGCTCGCAATCAAGAGATATGCTCACCCCCATGCCCGTCTCCTAGTGCTATAGCACTTCTTGGACTTTCGGGGTTAGTTAGTCGTAGGCGCAGGAAATAGCAAAATAAATGTTAATAATAATAATTAGGGTTAAGTTAGGTAGTTTTTACAGTATTTTTTGTGTTTTGATAGAAAAAGCAAGTAAAACAAGTTGACTCTATGAAATCAACAGTTATCCTAAGACGTTGTCGGAACGTAATTTCGACACTTCCCAGCGGAGAAAGAGATTTCAGAGCAAGGTTGTGGGAACCAACTTGACGAATCTGCGAATACCTTCAAAGTTGGGGAACATGATTGGCTCAGTAGACCAACAAGTCAGCTCTGAATGGTCAAAAATCCAATCACCAACGTACGTTTTTTCACTAGATCTAGTTTTTAAGAAAGAAAAAGAGGAAGGAAAGCAAATGAATAATAAAACGCTTTCGCTCACAATTGCTGCTGGCTCATTGATTGCTAGTTCAGCCATGGCTGATTATGCTGGTCTCGCTTACGATGCCATCAATAACGGCGATGGAACGTGGACTGCCATGATTTACGCTACTTTTACAGCAGAAACAGATGAGCTTGATGCAGTTTTCGGCGATGCCGATAACTCACTTAGTGTATCTGCTACAAGCAGTTTTTATCAACACTATCTTGGTAGTTATGCCGCTCCAATGGCAGCACTACTCCCACTTTACCCAAGTTTAGCATTGGATAGTTACGTCACAATCGGAAGAACTTCCGACGCTGACAACAACATGCTTGACATTGGTATTGATTGGACAGACTTTGAAGATAATGGTGGCGCAATCTCTACCGATAATGGTACTTGGTTTGCTACCCCTGACGATCCACAAGTGCTCGCAGGTGCAGATCTTAGAGTTTTGGTAGGAAACTTCACAATGTACGGTCTTGATTCACACGTTTATGGCGTTTTGAATCTTCAAGGCAAGCAAGGTGATTTTGAAACATTCCAAGCTCGAGATCAGGACTTTGATTACACACTTCCAGCACCAGGTGCTATTGCACTTCTTGGTCTTGCAGGTGTTGCAACTCGACGTCGACGCAAATAATTGCTTTGACGATGTGATGGTTTGAACTAAACCACATTTAATCGAACTAAAAACCGCCACTACGAAAGTAGTGGCGGTTTTTTAATGATGTTCAAACTAGCGCAGTGCTTCTAGTTTGGCATTTGATTTTGATAATCGCCAGCCAGATTGGTATTAGAAACTCATATGATAAAGAGGGCAGTTTTATGTCCTATAATAAAAGCGTTAACGTAGTATCCAGTTCGTCATAGATTGCGCAACCCACATAATTGAACCTCGATGTGATTCAAAATGGATCAGAAGGTTGTTTCAGGCGAATAGTGATACATAGTTGTGCCGTGAAGCAAATACCCCTAAGTCGGGGAAGTTGGAATTGGTTTTCAACAGATGCATTTGTGAAACGTGTTTAGAAATATAAAGACATGAGGAATACAACAATGAACAAATCAACTCTCTCAATCGCAACAGTTTCAATCAGTTCGCTACTCTTTGCAGGCACAGCATTAGCTGATTTTCAGGGCTTTTCTATTGACGAAATAGATAGCGGCTTGGGCATCGGTACTACATATAGAGTGTACGTTAATCTTGAAGAAGGAGATCAACTAGACGCTGTATTTGGTGATGGAGTAGACATATTGTCAATTAAATCGGATTCGGGTTTCTATCAAAACCAGTTTGGAACTTATGGTGCCCCAAGTGCAGCACTCTTCGACTTCTTTCCAAGTTTGAGATATGACAGTTTCGTCACTATTGGTGTATTGGATGATTCTGCAGGTGATGCAATGATGGACATTGGAATTGATTGGACGGATTTTGAAAATAATGGTGGCGATATTTGGACAGATAACGGTACATGGTTTGCTACCCCAGATGACGCTCAGGTAATGGAAGTTGACGGACGAGTCCTTATAGGTCAATTTACTATGACAGGATGGTTTACTGAGGGTGATGTTAGTTTACAGGGCAAGAACGCAGATCTAACAAACTGGCAAAGACGCGGCGTGTCATTTATTCCAGCACCAGGAGCAATTGCACTTCTAGGCCTTGCAGGAGTTACAGTAAGGCGACGCAGAAAATAACCCCAATTCTAAGTAACACAACCTTGCCACCCCAGTAAAACTGGGGTGGTTTTTTTTTGAAAAAAATACAAATCCAAAGTCATTATTCATACTTGAGTTACATCGATTTCAAACTTGTTTTGGAAAATATATAGTAAATAGATACTTGACGAGATGCGGTTATTGCTGATAGTTTTCCAGTTGTAAGCCGTTACCGGACCTTAGCCGAAGCGGAGAAAGAGCAAGTAACACGTTGTTACTAGCGAATGTAAACGTGTTCCATTTAGAAAAGGAGAGGAACATATGAATGTCAGGATGACACCAATTGTTGTGTCTTCAGTTGTAATTGCAACTGGAGCATCGACCGCTTTTGCGGATTTAATTCAAATCGAATGGGATTCTTTTGATACTGCTCAGGGTACAGTGTGGCAAATCTATGCTGCAATTGACTCAGGTGGTGAGGTAGACGCTGTCTATGGTGATGGCGACAATGCTCTGTTAGTTGAAACAAGTATTGGTGGTGCCTTCTACCAACACTTCCTTGGAACCTACGCTGCACCAATGGCTGCGTTGATTCCACTTTATGCAAGTTTGGCAAATGATAGTTTTGTAACTATTGGTCGCTTGACTGATCAAGACAACGCCATGATGGACATTGGAATTGATTTCAGTGACTTTGAAAATAATGGTGGATCAATATGGACCGACAATGGTACATGGTTTGCTACACCAGATGATGCACAAGTGCATGAAGTTGGAGGGCGTGTATTAATTGGCCAATTTACAACAGCCAGTAATGATGGGGTACACGGAATTGTTAATTTGCAGGGTAAAAACGCTGATGGTTCCAACTGGAACGCACTAGCTGTTGATTTCAACACACTTCCTGCTCCTGGTGCGATTGTGTTATTGGGAATCGCAGGTATCGCTTCGCGGCGACGTCGAAAGTAACCACAAGGATAATCTTGTATTCAACAGCACCCCGATCTTTGATTGGGGTGCTGTCTTTAGTGTTCTAGTGAGTGCTAATTACTATTAAGGCAATTAACGTTCCTATAACAATAACCAAATATGAAGAATAAACTGTGGTGTTGTTACATTGGGTAAAACGTGACGGATATCAGTTGGTACATCGTTTTTTCGCATTGTAAACAAATTGCCTTTTTGGATTCGTAGGGTACTTTTCTAGCGGAAGCAACTAACCCAAGCTGCGTTGGCTTGAGTTGGAGGAAACTGGAGAACAATAAGTTCTCTCGTAAAACTCGTACGTAAACGAGTAATGAGATAAGAGGAGATTTAATCTTATGAACAGTAAAAAGCTTTTAGGTCTAATGACCGGAGTAAGTTCTATTGTTTTCGTTGGTACTTCGACTGCTGATTTGATTGATGTTGAATGGGAATCAGCTGTTACATCTGAAGGTGTTGTTTGGCAAATTTATGCAGCCATCGATGCTGGTGGTGAGGTAGACGCTGTCTATGGTGATGGCGACAATGCTCTGTTAGTTGAAACAAGTATTGGTGGTGCCTTCTACCAACACTTCCTTGGAACCTACGCTGCACCAATGGCTGCGCTGATTCCACTTTACCCAAGTTTAGCAAATGATAGTTTTGTAACTATTGGTTTGTTGACAGATGCAGGTAATGCAATGATGGACATTGGAATTGATTTCAGTGACTTTGAAGATAATGGTGGATCAATATGGACCGACAATGGTACATGGTTTGCTACACCAGATGATGCACAAGTGCATGAAGTTGGAGGGCGAGTATTAATTGGTCAATTTACAACTGCAGTTGGTGATGGTGTTCATGGCATCGTTAACATGCAAGGTAAAAATGCTGATGGTTCCAACTGGAACGCATTAGGTATAGAGTTCAATACTCTTCCTGCTCCTGGTGCAATTGCACTTCTAGGACTTGCTGGTGTTGCAGCACGTCGTCGTCGTAAGTAATTACAACGAAATTTTTTGTATTCCACGACACCCCAGCTTTTTTGGCTGGGGTGTTGTCTTTTATTATTGAAGTTGTGTAACAATTAGTGTCCAACCTATAGTTGAGACCATCATTTTGTGACAAGTCAAAATCATTTCATAATTAGTAATTCTCACATTAGATTTATTGGATGTGCTGTCGCTAAACCTCTTGAAACGCTACTCTGTTAGCACTTTATGTCAAAATGGGCAAAATAACCGAAATGGACGTTAAAATATTGGAAATATTCTGATTAGTAGGTCTTGCCTTTGTTATGTTTCGCGGTATCGTACAAATGGAAGCAGTCAGTTCAGACGTAGTTGTTTGGATTGGCGGGAAATTGGAGAACAAATGTTCTCTCGTTTGTCCTCGTACGAAACGAGGTAACGAGTAAGAAGGAGAAGTGTTCTTATGAACAACAAAAAACTTTTAGGCCTTATGGCCGGAGTTAGCTCCCTTGTACTGGCAGGAAGTGTATCAGCCGATTTTCTTGGTTTTGACGTTGAAGTAATCAACTCAGGCATGAATGACGATTTTACTGGTGTGGCTATTGGTACAACCTATCGCATCTATGCTGTTATTGACTCTGGTGGTGAAGTAGATGCTATTTATGGTGATTCAGCTAATCCACTTAGCGTTTCATCACAAACTAGTTTCTACCAACACGCACTCGGTAGTTATGGTGCACCAATGTCTGCATTGATTTTCATTTATCCAGCACTTGCATACGATAGTTTTGTAACTATTGGTCGCTTGACTGATCAAGACAACGCTATGATGGACATTGGCATTGATTGGACTGCATTCAATGCAGGTGGTGAAATCTATACCGACAACGGTACATGGTTTGCTACACCAGATGATGCGCAAGTACATGATCCAGGTGACGGTCGAATTCTTATCGGCCAATTTACATCCGATAGCTTTTTTGCTACCGGTACTGTAAGTTTGCAAGGTAAGAATGCAGATGGTTCCAACTGGAATGCACTCGGCGTTAACTGGATTCCAGCCCCAGGTGCTTTAGCACTATTGGGTCTTGCTGGTTTGGCTTCACGCCGACGTCGTATGTAATACGGCTAACTCAGCTAATTTATTAGCATACTCGTACAACACCCCGATTTTTATCGGGGTGTTGTCTCGTATATACGGCATTGTTAGAGTTCTATCCTCATTGGTATAGATACATGTCGAATAGGCAAGTCACTGAGCTGTTGGCTGTGACGTTCCTTCTAATTGTATGTTGCCTTTTTGTATTTTATCGTCGAATATGCTAGTCACTGAGTCGTTGGCTGTGACTGCCTTTTAAAAAGTTTAGATACCCAGAGAATCTCTAAGAGGGTCAAGTAGTTCTCCAAACCGTTCGTGTCTGGCAATCGATGAGTCGTAAATAGGTTTACGTACTTGATCCTGACTTAATGTTATTACGGTTCTACCCGACTCCCAGAAACTCATGCATCTCTGATCAAATTCCAGACCACAATATTCAAGGATTCTTCTAGTCATTTCTTCTTGATTAGACACTAAATCCTCGTATGGAACGTTTAGGATTTTATTTCCAAGTAGTGATTCCCAGTGTCTCATCAACCGCATGTATTCATTGTAAAAGTGTCCGATTGAATGTAAATCACTAGCCCATGCGTTCGTGTGCGGTGGTAACTTTTGAGAAAAACAGGATACGCCCATAGGCAACGGGTTTCTAGTGCAATGAATAATTTTTGCATCTGGAAATAACTTGTTGATAACACCTATATATTGAAAGTTACCAAGTTGTTTATCAACCAACACTTTTTCGGTTGTCTTTGAAGACGTTTCTTGAAGATATTTATTTGCAATTAATTCGAGTTTCTCAACATCAAATTGTGACCATATCTCTGATATTGGTCTGTTATCCAATTCTCTTTGAACTAAATTAGAGAGTGTCTCAATCTCACCGAGGCCATGTCCCAATGGATGTGCATCTATAATTTGTTCTGTTAGTGTTGATCCAGATCTAAGCATTCCAACAATGAAAACTCGTGAAGAATCAGAGATAGTCGAACTAGGCATTGATGAATATGATTCAACTGGGAATGCCTTAATAATCTCATCATGCCTATTTACACAGTCATCAATACTAAAACCGCCTGCAGATAATTTATTTCCCTCTTCATATGCTTCAAATGCGCTTTGGTATTCGCCTGCTTTCTCCATAGAACTTCCAAGAGTGAAGTAGAGAAGTCGTCTAGTCTCAAGCGGCTCGGACAATGCAGGAAGTTGCTTAAGTAAAACCTCAGCAGCAGCATGTGGGTCCCCATTTTCAATCAATGCTTTTGCGTAGACAATTTCGATAGTTAATTCGGCGTTTCCTTTTTTACAAATAGGTTCGACAAGTTTTAACGCCTTCTCAGAATCATTTAGCCTAAGCCATGTGTTTGCTTTTCCTGCAATTACTCCATGGTGATTTGGAGATAGTTTTAAAGCCATGTCATAGGATCTCAAGGCGTTACGAAAATCACCATGTGTAGTCAACATGTCAGCAAGTAGACCATGATAATCAGCTCGCTTGTTATTTTTAGAAATTGCACTTCGGATAAGCTTGAACCCTTCTTCGTATTTTCCGGTAGAGTTACAAACTTGTGCAAGTAGAGCCATCGCTAAGTCGTCACGTTTTTTCTCTGTTAAAACAGATCGGCACAAGTCCTCGGCTTGTTGTGATTGGCCAGACGCAATTGCGTTAATTGCTTGGATAAGTCGTGGATCTGTTTGTTTTGCCATTATCCACCTACAAGTTGCTCATTTGTCTCGAATCTTTCAAGAGCAGCAAGTAATTGTTTTATTTGCATAGGCGGTTTCATATTTAAAAGTCGCCTTCTTAGTGCTATGACTGTTTTGCATTCTTCTGGGCTCATCAAAAGATCTTCTTTCCTGGTTCCTGAAGCAGCAAGGTTGATTGCGGGATATAAACGCTGGTCTGATATTGAACGGTCAAGAATTAACTCCATATTACCAGTTCCCTTGAACTCCTCAAAGATAATTTGATCTGCTCTGGATCCAGTGTCAACTAGGCAACTTGCAATTATTGTAAGAGAGCCATCTTGTTCAACGTTTCTAGCAGCACCAAATAATTGTTTTGGAACTTCAAGTGCTTTAGCATCTAGCCCTCCAGACATCGTTCGTCCACTACTGGCGTGTTTTTTCGAATTGTTGAATGCTCTTCCTAGACGAGTTAAGGAATCAAGAAGAACAACAACATCACGTCCCGCTTCAAGTTTACGCTTTGCTCTTTCGATTGCCATGATTCCTAGTTCAATGTGCTCATCAATATCCTGATCGTTTGAACTTGCAAGAACTTCTGCGGGAACTGTTCGTTTGAATTCGGTTACTTCTTCTGGTCTTTCGTCAATTAGGAGCGCAACAACTTCAATTTCAGGGTGGTTATAGTTGATGCCCTGCGCTATGTTTTGAAGTAGAACTGTCTTTCCGGCTTTTGGAGGAGCAACAATGAGACCTCGGGTTCCATAACCAATTGGGCAAAACAGATCAATCAAACGGCAAGCGGGGGGGCAGCCCCTATGTTCAAGTGTTATTCTTGGTTGTGGATCGATGACGGTCATTTCATCAAATGGTGTATGTTTTGCATACATCTTTGGATCTATGCCTTCTATTGCAGTAATTTCAGAAACTACGGGACGAACGTTTCTTGGCTTACCTTTTTTTTTATTTTTTGATTTCTTATGGATGACCGTCGTTGTAAGCATCTGTCCGATTCGGAGAGGGTATTCTTCTTTTAACTTGACTGGGACGAATGGATCTGTCTCTGCGCAAACTGGTCCGTTTCTCCATTGGCGCAATCGTCCTTCGTGAGGGGTTTCCCAATCAAGGAAACCAGTAATAGTTTCTGTCTTTGCTTCTGTCATGTTGTTCCTGATGCCCCGTTTCCCAGTATGCGTAGTATATCCGATTGTCGATTGACGTATTCAAATAAAGGTGCTCAGATTTTCCTACAGAGTTAATTAATGCTTTCTAGCCGAAACAGGAGTAGTCGAGAGTTCGATGGCGATTTCTGCAGCTACTGCTGCGTTATTGCACAGTAGGGCTAGGTTTGCAACTAAAGATTTGCCTTTGGTTATGTTAGCCAATTGGTTCAGAAGAAAAGTGGTTCGAGTAGTTGATGGCAAATGCATTGCAGCCCAATCATGTTCTGCTCTGTCTAGGGTTTCTCTAACTGTTCCATTTTCAAGTGCAACATCATTGGGTACAGGAATCGTTGCCAAGATAGCGGAGTCCATCTGTAAATGTAGCCAATGATATTTGCAAATATCAGCTACTTCAGATGGTGAATCAACTTTGTGTACTTTTGGGTCGGTCTTTAAATTGTTTTCAATGAATCTTGGAAATGTATTACTTCCAAGTCCTAATACTGGAACACCAATTGTTTCCAAGGACTCAACGGTAGCGTGGATATCAAGAATGGACTTTGCTCCGCTTGATACAACGCAGGTTGGAGTTGTGGCTAGTGCTGTTAGATCTGATGAAACGTCGAAACCCTGAGTCCAGTTTTTATGTATACCACCAATTCCACCTGTAGCAAAAACTCGAATTGGATGTTCATCTGAGATGAGTCTGCAAGCATGCAGGGTTGCTGAAACGGTTGTTCCTGCTGAATTTCCAGATTGAATTGTTTGTGCGAAAGAAGATAACGAAACCTTTCCCGATTTAGGGTCATTGCAAAGTTCTACAATTTCTTCTGGAGACAATCCTATGCGCAGTGTTCCATTCACAACCGCTATCCATGCTGGGATAGCACCATTTGATTTAATTGCTAAGGTCATTGATTGAGCTAGAGCTACATTAATTGGTATGTCAGCATCTATAACAATCGGTCTTTCACCAAATGATTCGTTCCATGGAGTCCTTGGAAGACCTGCAGTTAGTACCGCTGTCTCTAATGCTACAACAGGACTGCAGTTAGCAAGAGCATTTCGAACTTCATCAGATATGTAGACACTCATCGTTTTCTTGTACGAACTCGTCCACCCATACGCTTGTTTGGAAGATCTTTTGGAACAATTCCTCCTGGGAAACTTGTATCATCCTTACCCTCTTGCTCGCTTGGGATATCAACTCTTGTTCGACTTTTTCCTTGTCGAGTTTCTTCAATTCGACCCTCTTCTTTCTTACGTTTTTCTTTAACTGCTCTGGGTTCTTCTCCTGGTTTGAAATCAGGGTATTCTTTAATCGGGATTTCAACGTTAGTCAGGGTTTCGATTTGTGTAAGCATTTGACCCTGTTCAGGTGTAACAAACATCCACGCAATTCCCCCTCGACCAGCTCT
This sequence comes from Phycisphaerales bacterium, assembly GCA_030748805.1. The sequence goes on from JASMLG010000087.1 coordinate 48,304, forward strand.
TGCAGTTCTACCAATACGATGAACGTAAATCTCAGGATCTTCTGGTACATCATAGTTAATTACGTGGGTAATATTTTCAACGTCGATTCCTCTTGATGCAAGGTCTGATGCAATTAGAACACTTAGTTTGCCACCCCGTAATTGTTGCATCACACTATTACGCTTGTTTTGTTGTAGGTCACCATGAATTGCTGCAGCGTCAATTTCTTTCTTTTGTAGAAATTTAGTTAATTTGTCTACAGTTGCTTTTGTCTTACAAAAGATGAGAGTCATAACCGCTTCTTCGTGAGTAAGCAAATGGTATAGCAGTCGTTGCTTGTCCCATGGTTGAACGGATAAATATTCTTGAGAAACCTGATCAACAGTTAAAGAGCCGGAAGATGATGTAACGTCAAGTTGCTGAGGATTATTCATGTATTTTTTTGAAAGACGATTAATCTCATCAGAAATTGTCGCAGAGACAAATATTGTTTGATGTTTTTGCTTTAGCCCACCTAGAATTTTACGTATGTCATCTCGAAAACCTATATCGAGCATCCTGTCTACTTCATCTAGAATTGCTATTCGGATTTTGTTGTATGGGAGATGCCCTCGTTGGTGCATGTCCATAACTCTTCCTGGAGTTCCCACAATTATCTGAGGTTTTTTTTCCAGTTTTGTGATTTGAACAGAAATTTTTTGACCACCATAAACAGGAACGGCATGGTGGTTTGTGAATTCACCCAAATCATTGAGTTCGGTAGCAACTTGAATTGCTAATTCTCTGGTTGGAACAAGTATAAGGCATCCAAAGGAATCTTCTTCATTAAGTATTTGCAAAACGGGTAACCCGAAGGCAGCCGTTTTGCCAGAACCTGTCCTAGATTGACCTAGAATATCGGTTCCAGAAATAGCGAGAGGAATCAGTTTTGACTGAATTATGGTGGGATTAATAAATCCCGCCTTATCTACACTCTGTTGCAAATCACTATTTAGACCAAGATTAGCAAATGTGTTCTGCGTATCGAATATATCAAGATTGGTTTTATCGGTGGACATTTGTATCAAAATGATTATGGTAAGATTGAACAGCGGACGATACAACCCATAGAGGAGTTTGTTTAGGTTTTGTCTGAGAATTGCATGGATGCATTTATTTCACACTACACATCAAAGTACTGTTCAGATTGATCTTGGAGCTATTAATCACAATTGCTGCCAGATATCTAATCATGTAGGATCTGATTGTGATCTGTGTGCTGTGATAAAACAAGATGGATATGGGCTTGGAGCATCTAGGGTTTCTTCAGTTCTAAGTAAACATGCTAATCTTCTTGCAGTTTATGGTCCTGATGAGGCGGGCGATCTTTTGGTTGAAGGCGGGTGGAATACGCCTATTTTAATTCTTGCTCCAGTATATTCAGTTGATCGGTTTCATCCTGTATTCCAGGGTATATCTACAGGACTTGTACATTTTGTTGTTCATGGAGATCACCACTTGGAATCACTAGGCGAACAATCTGATAGGTGTGCCAAGAAATTAAATATCCAAGTAAAAATAGACACAGGTCTTCATCGAGCCGGATGCGAATTATCGAAGGCAAAAATGCTTATTGAAAAAGTTCAAAGAGATAGAAGATTTGAATTGACAGGTGTCTTAACTCATTTTTCGTCCGCTGTGGATGACGAACAATTAACAAAACTTCAACATGACCGCTTCGATCAAGTTATTCATACTCTTTCAACTCCTCTTTCAACCAATTGTGTTTTGCACGAAGCGAATACTGCTGCTACTGTTCAGTGGAAGTGGACTCATCGTGATATGGTTAGGGTAGGGTTAGCATGGCTTGGGTCAGTACCCAATGGTGTTTGTCACGAAATTGATTTTAGGCCAGTTATTGCTTGGCGATCTCGGTTGGCACATGTTCGTAAAGTAGAAGTTGGGGAAAGAGTTGGATATTCCGGTAAATGGTCTGCTTCTCGTTCATCATCTATAGGGAATGTTCCGGTTGGTTACGCTTCAGGGTTTCCAATGGGAGTAGGAACAGATGGTAATTGCGAGTGCGCATACGTTAGGGTCTTCGATAACAAGTTTGATAATTTATTGGGAGAAGCACCTGTTGTAGGTAGTGTGTGCATGGATCAAATTTCAATAGATTTAACAGATGTTTCTGGAAGCGGAGTTGGTTGTGGAATCGAGTTGATATCCGCAGATATAACAAGCAAATCTTCTCTTGAATACCTAGCAAAGATTGCAGGAGTTGTACCTCATGCCATTGTCAGCCGGATATCTCCTAAGGTACATCGCTCCTACTTATCTTCTAACGCAAATCTGGACACCGTAAGCATACACCGCAAACACGCTTAGCACGCAAGTACTTAAGAGTGCTGAAAGTAGCGAAAGTAGCGAAAGTGCCGAAAGTGCCAAAGGAGTACCGAACGGTCGTAGTACCGAAGAGTACCGAAGGGTCAGACCCCCGGTCTGACCAGGTGTCAGACCGGGGGTCTGTCCACTAATTTATATGAATATTCTTCTTGAATAACCCAATAAAAACACGATTTATAGGTACGAAAGGGCAGGTATGATTTTTTTCGCTCTGGTGCCAGGTCAGGGGTCAGACCCCTGGTCTGACCCCTGACCTGACCCCAAAAAAACGGTTCCCGCCACTTGTGGCGGGAACTAGCGTTTTGGAGAGAGAGGAGAGAGAGTTTTTGACGAATGTTGTCGAGCCCAAGAAACGCAATGAGCTAGGTGGGTCGGCCCTTAGGCGGTCCCTTGTGTGTTGCTCTAGTTACTTGGGCTCGAAAACACACATCTGTTCCATCAATCTATCGGTAACTAACCAAAGGAAGTTAACGAAAGTATGAAAAAAAATGCAAAGACCGATAACACAAAAGAATCGTGATCATAGGGCGATACACGTATATGATGTATTTGTGCAAAAATTATCTAGCAAACACATGAGAATTGGAGTTGTTGATTTTCTCAATACAGTCCCAATGATTGATGGGATATCATTTGTTGAAGGTGTTGAATTAATAAAGAAAGTCCCCAGTGAACTTATAGGATGTCTCGAGAGAAATGAGGTTGATGTCGCGCTTGCGTCATCCATTGATTACCAACGTAGCAATTCTGAATTGTGTATTTTGCCGGTTGGTGTTCTCAGTAGTGACGGAGAAACCCTTACTGTCAGACTTTGTAGCAGAAAACCGTTTGATGAAATATCAAAAGTCTATTGCGATTCAGATAGTCATACTTCTGTTGCACTGTTACAGATAATATTTAATAAAGCGTTTAGTATTACACCTGAAATAGTATCCTTGAATATACGTGAACTGGGTAAAGTCACATCTGATTGGCCTGAAACAGTTTTAATGATAGGTGATAAGGTTGTTACCAACAATACTGAATCAGAATACAAATATCAGTTAGATCTTGGGAGAGCTTGGCGAGATCAAACAGGTCTTCCGTTTGTATTTGCTACTTGGTTTGGTTTGTTTGATTTAAATCAGAATTTAGTTAATAAGATTTCGATGCTTCTCGATAGACAACTTCGCTTTAATTCTCATAAGATAGAAGAGGTTGTTTCTGCTAATGCAATTGATCGCGGTTGGAATGTTGAACTTGCTAATAGTTATCTAACTAACAACATGCAGTATGAGTTTACAGATGAACATAAACAATCTTTGAAACTATTCTATGATTTGTCATATGACTGTGGTGCGATTGATAAAGTAACTCCACTTCGTTTTTTTGGCGACATATAAATGCCCGTTGTTCCTAATTTTCATATTGAGCACATTTGCTCTCTGGCGCTTCAAATTAAGAGGGCGCCCCAGGCAGTTAGAATTTCCCAGTTAGAGAAGTCCGAAAAGTTAGTAAGTGAAATTACTGAGAATCAACTATATCCACTTGATTATGTTGTTTACCGAATAACAAGATATAGGGACGAAAGACCCAATCAACCAATGCTCTTAGGGAGTGCTTTGCTAGGAGATCTTGTAGCATTGATTGCTGTAGTAAGCAGGACGCTCGATATTTCCGCTATTGGAACTATGACAATCAAGGAAGTTACAAAACGTTTAAATGTATCTCAGAGGACAATCAATCGGCTTAGGAAAGAGGGCTTGGTTTTCCGTTGGGTTAAAGAAGCAAACGGAACTAGGAGACTTGGCTGTTCGGAACAGGCACTAGAGTTATTTAGAGACAGCAACAAAAAGCGATTGGAAACAGCGGCTAAATTTACTCGTTTAACAAAAAGCGAGCAGCAAGCAATTGTTAAATTAGCGATGCAATACAGAGGAAGCGGTAAATCGCTGAATGATGTTGCCAAGGAACTTTCAAATAAATCAGAAAGGGGACACGAAACAATACGAATGCTTTTACAAAGTGTTGACCAAACGAATAAAGAACTATCCAAACCCCCACCTTTGTCCAGACAAAAAGTAAGGGCAATCGAAAAAGAAATACAAGCAGGTATTCCTTGGACTACGCTTGCTAGTCGGCACCACAGAAGCGTTGGAGCACTACGAAAGTCATTAGCTAGGTTGAGAGCAACACGTCTATCTCAACTAGAAATACATCATGTTGAATTGGATATTTTTAATCGAGAAGATGCCGAAAATGTAATTCTCGGTTCGCCAATTGTTCAACAACTTCGACCACCTGTATTATCAATTAATCCACTTGAATTCGGATCGTTGGAACTAGAACGATCAAATTCTGATGAAATAGCAATTGTTTCTGCAATGCACTTACTAAGAAGACGCGCGAGTATTCAGTCAAATAAACTGAGTTATTCCCCTCGAGAAACATCTCTTGATCGAATTGAGACGGATTTACTTTGGGCATACTTATTACAACAAGAATTAATGATGATGTCGTTCAGGTCATCTCTAGCAGTTGCTGTTCAGCATGCAGGTAGACCGCTTCATGAATTAACCTCAAGCAGAATAACCTCACTCGTCAGAGAGGTCATTAATGTTGTTGGAACTGAGTGTGGAAAGCTAGATCCAACTAAGGGGCAAAAAACGATAAGCACGCCGTCATCTGTGCTTGATAGGGAATTATCTTCTAATGAAATTATTATATCTCCATCTCGGGCAGCAGCTCGTCATAAAACTCCAACAATTGAATGCCCATTTCACGAGGTAGTTCAATGGTCTTATCTTATACCTCGAGTCGATTTGCCATTAATTGCAAAAAAAACTTCAGACGAACTTTCTGAATTGGTTTCTTTAAAGTTCGGATGGAGTGGTAGACCTAGAACTGTTGATGAAATTTCGATATTACTCAACCGTAGCCGAAATTGGGTTTCTCGGCAGTTGCGAAATGTGAATGTTAAAAGATCCCTCGATTAGTTTCGAGGGATCTTTGTGAAATGTAATCTGAATTAACGTTTCGAGAATTGGAATCGTTTGCGTGCTCCGGGCTGGCCTGGTTTCTTTCTCTCAACGCGTCTGGGATCACGTGTTAAGTAACCGTTGTCTCTCAGAACGCTATCAAGTGCAGGATCATATTTTGCAAGTGCTCGACCAAGTCCTAAGATAATTGCTCCAGACTGACCTGTATAACCACCGCCGTTTGTATTTACAAATACATCTAGGGAGCCCTTTGTATTTGTTTTTTCTAGAACTTTTACAATGTCTTGATGATCACGAAGTTCAGAGAAATAATCGGTTAATTCTTTCTTATTAACATTGAATATTCCGTTTCCTGGACGAACTCGAACTCGTGCGACTGCTGCTTTACGTCTGCCAGTTCCCCACCACCAATGGCCATCTTGAGGTGTAGTTTTTGGCTCCGAATTACTCTTTACTTTGGTTGACGTTTCTGTTTTTGCTTCAACTATCTCAGGGGTAGTTTCTTCTACAGAATCGATATTTTCTTTTGCTGGCTTGTTGTCTTCAGTCATTTGTTCGTAAGCTCTTGGAGCTCCTCTTGAGAACTGTGTTAATTTAATTACCGAACGTCGGTAATGGTGGTTATTACGTTAGCAGACAAGTGCTTCCGGTTTTTGGTTTGTATGTGGGTGGGTAGCTCCAGCATAAACTTTAAGTCGTCGAAACATATCTCGACCGAGTTTTGTCTTTGGGAGCATCCTTCGAACAGCTTGTTCAACGATTCGACCAGGTGTCTTATCAATTATGTCTGTGTACTTATGGGCTTTTAGGCCACCCGGATATCCACTGTAAACCAATTGTGTTTTTTGCTCTAGTTTCTTTCCAGTCAACACTACCTTTTCGGCATTGGTTACTACTACAAAGTCACCAGATAGTACGTGTGGCGTCCATTCTGGGCGGTGCTTACCCATCAAGTGTGTTGCGATAGTTGTTGCCATTCGACCAAGCGTTTGACCTTCAGCATCGATATGTAACCATTTTGGCTCAATATCTCCTGTCTTAGCAAATGTAGTTTGACGTGGCATAATCCTGTTTCCTTCTGTGCCCTTAAAAAAGTGGGGCGAACGTGGAAATGTACCGAAAAACGTACATTTTGTCAACTATGGTGGTGGTATTATAAAACAATGGATAAACACCGATCGCCATTTGTCAAACTGTCTTGGCTACTGATTATTTTGCTAGTTTTTGGGATTGCAGCAATACAAACCATGCCTGAGAAGGTCGAAAATGGTGACTCGGAAGATCCAGTCGGTCTATTAATGACTCAAATACAAGGGGAATATTTACTGGGTGTCGCTTCGCTCCTTGGGGCAAAAAACGAGATTGCCTCTCAAGCGATTATTCTTGATGCAGGTTCTGTTTCTCAAAGGCAAAGGTATATGGCATTTATGATTGCACTGGGAGAGCCAGAGTTAGCGAAACAATCAGCACTAAAAATGAGAGTAGAGATTGCCGACTATGACATTGAAATGACAGAACAGCAGACAAAAATACAGGAAGAATTGGATTTATTAGCCGATGGTGTTATTGCTAGTGATACTGATTATTCTCTTGAAGAATCTCTAGGGTGGTTCGGTAAACTTGTTGTTGCAAATGAAACAGAGAAAGACATGATGGAGTCAGAAGCTGGAACAAAGGTTCTGACTGTAGTAGTTGTAGTTTCGCTTGTAACTGTTGCTGCAATTGCAGGATTTATTGGTGTTATTATTTTGTTAGTAAGAGCGCTGGGAGGTTATTTAAGATCTGGATTGGTTGATTCAGAAAAACACCACGGGATTTACGCAGAAGTATTCGTGGTTTGGCTAATCCTATTTACCATATTGATGATAGTTGCTGGAGTACTTGGGAATCTAATTGCGGGTAACAATACTTTCGTATCCATGCTTTTCTTACTCGGTGCTTTTTTATCTAGTTTATCGGCACTTGCTTGGGCAAGGGTTCGGGGTGTTGGGTGGTCTCAAATAAGAAAAGACATAGGCTGGGTAAAAGGAAAGGGTGTTTTAACAGAGTGTGCCTGGGGGGTAGCTGGATATGCAATGATGCTCCCAATTCTTGCGGTGGGTATTTTGCTTGTTTTGCTTTTTATATTAATCCAATCAGTTCTCTTGGGGGATTCGGCATCAAATCCTTTTGCTGGAACAGGTGGTCCCTCTCATCCAATGGTCCTTGATATTGCAAGTGGGGGATGGTCGGTGAGAATACTGCTCGTGGTCTTGGCTGCAGTTGTAGCACCAATTGTTGAAGAAACAATGTTTCGTGGCGTGCTGTATCGCCAGTTGAGAACATCTTCGAATAAATTGATATTACCTCTCAGTATTATTGGAAGTATTTTGTTAACTTCATTTATTTTTGCTGCAATACATCCACAGGGCTGGGTTGCAATTCCTGCGTTAATGGCAATTGCAATTGGCATGAACATAATGAGAGAATGGCGTGGGACTCTTATTCCATCAATAATTGTCCATGGAGTTAGCAACGGCTTGGTCATCTCGCTGATGCTTGTGTTTCTAAGTTGACTATTGATGTAAGACCACCTATCAACTGAAAAATATATCCAATGTCTGTCTCACCTGTTTACTTCGTAACTTTGTCAGCATAAACAGTGCAAGTATGACTAAGTCAGCAACGCTGCAGAGAAGAATATCTTTGCTGTTTTTAGTTTATGGTGAGAGTTGGACGGGAGGTAGTGTAATTCTCAGAAGCATTGGATAGGTTGTTGCAAACTTTATCAAAAGCACTCGACATAGTTTCGTTAATTTCCCAATTCTTAAGGGGATCACCAGTGTCTGCGTTAATTCTCATTTTCGGATGAATTGGAATTCCTCCTAGATAATCCAAGTTCATAGCAGATGCCATCTGTTCACCACCTCCTCTGCCGAAGAGGTCATATTCCTTTCCATCATCAGCAACAAAATAAGACATGTTTTCAACAAGCCCTAATATAGGAACACCTAGTTGTTGGAACATTCTAACTGCTCGTCGTGCATCATCTTGAGCTACAACTTGAGGGGTACAAACAATCACAGCACCTGAAAGGGGAAGTAGTTGCGCAAGAGAGAGTGGTACATCTCCCGTTCCTGGTGGTAAATCTACAATTAGATAATCAAGATCTCCCCAGTTTGTTTGAGTTGCAAGTTGGCTGAACGCGCTGTGAGCTCTTGGTCCTCTCCAAATAAGTGCGCGGTCTGGTTCAACTAGTTTTCCAATTGTCATTGCTTCTATTCCATGAACTTTGAAAGGAAACAAAAGGTTGTTTTCGGCTTTCATTTCTTCTCTTTGAAGCCCTAGCATTGTTGGCATAGATGGTCCGTATATGTCTCCATCTAGTAAACCAACCTTAAAACCATGCCTTGCAAGTCCTACGGCTAGGGTTGTTGCAACTGTGGATTTTCCTACTCCACCCTTACCAGCTCCGACTGCAATTATTTTTTTTACATTTGGAAGTGGGTTTGTTTCTTGCCTAACTTGTTCATTTGCACTTCGTGTATCCTCGGTGAAGGTGATTTCAATTGCACCAACTTGTTCGTGACATTCATTTCCTGTAGCACGAATCGCTGCTGCAATTTGCTCTTGAAACATAACTCGAAGTTGACTGTCTGCCGAAGATAACTCAATTTCAATAGAAATATTGTCACCTTCTGTTTTGATGTCTTTAACCATCCCAGATGTCACAATGTCCTTTCCTGATTCAGGATTGATGATTGAACCGAGCGCATTGCGTAAATTTGCGGGTTGTATGGGCATAAATTACCTTTCTTCTGGAAAACTTGGCATTATATTGTACGTGTTAGCCGTTGAATTAGATACCAACAAAAGGAGCTTACTTATGTTTAAGCAATCCACATTTATTGTCTCAGCAGTTGCATGCGTTTTTTCTTGTTCAATAATTTTTGCAGAACCACCAGCAGATGATTTGCTAGCAGGACCAACAATCGAGAAAGAAGATGTAAGTGAAAATGATTTACTTTCACGAAGATTGAGTGAGACAGGCAAAAAAAATAAAATAAACTCAAAACAACAAATACGTATGTGGATGTCAACTTTGGAATTAATTAATTTGACCATAGATCAAAAAATAAAAGTTCATGCAATTGTTAAAGAACTTCGAAACAAACAAAACGATTTTCAAAAGAAACACGGCGAAGAAATTGCTTCGCTTCGAAAAGAACAAAACAACGCAAAGAAAAGCGACAGTGAGTTGTCTAGCGATTCAAAAACTAGGATGCTTGAATTGATGAAACTAGCTCCAGATGTGACGGAATATCAAGATCGAGCATGGGTATTGTTAAGTGTTGACCAGCAAAATGACTTCAAAAAACATTACCAACTAAAAATTGATGAAGAGATGAAACGCAAGGAAGAGCGTAAACTAAAAGACCTTCCTATGAGTGATGAGCCGACTAATCGAGGATTTTCACCTGAGGATTCTTTGCTTCGGGACAAGAAGGTTAATCCAAAGGACGATTTTATTGAAAGACATGATGATTCGGTTGACAAAGACAGTATGAGGAGAATTAAATTTTTGCGCCGTCTCCAAGAACTAAAAGAGGATTAGTTTTCGCGACCCGAAGGAATCCGCCCACTTTGGACTTTGTCTTCTCTTATTCGACCATCAGTGGTACGTTCTTCTTGAACGCGGTCATCTCTAATTTTTTGCCCACCTGATTTTTTTAAGATTTCCCCGCTATTTTGCGGTTCTGGTAGACCATATTGACAAATTGATTTTTTACTTGGAGTCACAATCACGTTTTTGCCTATCATTGCTTTTTCCCAAGCGGTGACAAGTGCTTGAAGTAATTTGAAATATCTTGTGTGTCGAATGTCCAACATCTCCCACTCGTTTTCAGAAGTGAAGCCATAAGAATCCCACAGAATTAGACCTTGGATGCGATGCTGGTTCCCGTCAGAATCAATCCACACTGCTTGCATTGCAGAGTTGACTTGTCTTAGAAATACGTCATCAGGAACGAAGTAAGAACGGTCTCCACCTTCTCCAGTGAATCTTGGAGAAACATAAACATACACTGGCATCCTGCCACCCGAGGCTGCAAGTACTCTTTCAATATGTTTTTTTGTCAAGCCGGAATTATTTTTTCCTCGGCTACTATCATATGCATCGGGGTAAAGAGCTATGCAAGATGAGAGTAGAGGTTCAAGAGAAAGTCCACGATTAATCCAAGATTCACTAGTGTTTCTCATTATTGGAAGTCCCCAATAGCCCCATTGCGCGTTGGGGGCTGCTCTTAGCGCAACTCGAATTCCTTCTATGTATACCTCTAAAATATCTTGTAATCGTTCAGGACTTATATCCTTTGATGAGAGTTCTTTCCACCAAGGTTTTTCATAATCCATAACAACCGGACCACAATAATCAATTGGAATATTTTGGTTTACCCAATCAGAAAACCGTTCAATGTTTTTTTCGGTTATCTCTCCTGATTCATTCCAATCAACACCTCCATGATAAGCCATCGGAACTCTGGTAATACCCATAGAAGTTGTATAAGAGATAGTTTGCTTGCCTTGGTTTGGAGCAGTCCATTTAATTGCGTTATAGACCATGGGACTCCAATCACCAGACGAAGTTTTTGCCATGAGAAAACACATAAAGGTTGAACAAACTAAGTAAGTAATAATTTTCATAGAATAGTTTTACCATATTTGTGGAATTGGCGAGAAGTCACCCGCAGATTACCGATACCCTTAAAGCAATATTTACTATGGAACGTACAGATATCTACATCCAATTGGTCATGGAACAACCGGTTATTCTATTGCCAGTTATCTTGTTGGTGCTGGCATTTTTTGTGGTTCCAGTAGATAAACGGCTGTTTTTGACACTACTCATTTTGGTTCCTTGGCTAACTGTAGCAAGGTCTCCTGGTCTTGGACCCCTTTCTGCTGCGGCAAAACTTAGTTCAGGAGGTGCTTATCTCCTCATTGCATTGTCTGCCTTAATGCACCCTGGACCAAAAAGACAAATTCCGGGTGTGGTGTGGCTTTTTGTAATTGTTGCTTGTATGGGAATTGTATTTGTGCTAACCGTACAAGAGAGGATGCTTGCATTTATCTTGAGATCACAATGGGTGTGTGTTACATTGGCTGGAGTTTTAACGGCCCGTACGATTGTTTCGTATTCAGACCTTAAAAGAATAATTAACGCTTTGACTTTTGGATGTGTTCTCGCGCTTGCAGTACCAATATCTTCTTTAATTTTGTTTCCGGGAGAATCTTTTTTACGTGGTATTGGACGTTTTCAACCTTGGGGCGCAAACTCTAACCAAACAGGAATGTTATTTGCCTTAGCGACACCACTTTTTGCCTACGCAGGGATGGTGTATAGGAAAATATCGTTTAGACCAATTTTTACATCATTACTAATGCTTACTATTGGTATGGCTCTTCTTACCGCAAGTAGGCAAACGATGATTGCAATTATTATGGTAATGCTTCCAATCTTGTTGGCAATCTCTAAGAGACCAGTCATGATGCTCCTTGGAATAATCGCAGCAGCAATTGCCTTGCCTTTCATTTTTTCTTTGGGTGCAGATGCAAATATGGAACGGTTTGGTACTCTTCAGACGGGTCGATTAGATATTTGGTCTGCATATTGGAGTGACGTGTTTCCAAGACGACCACTTTTTGGTCTTCTTGGTACTAGCGGAGAATCATATTTCAAGGCGGTAAACGAAGTAGGGCAACATCCACATAATGCTTGGTTTTATCTGATGTATATAGGTGGAGCTGCATTTGCATTACCGATGGTCTATCTAACAATTTACTCAACAATATGTGGATATAAATTATGGCGTTTTAGAAAACTATTGCCAGGCGATCCTCTGTTGTACAGCGTTTTAGTGGTTCTTCTAGTTGCAATGTACATTCAGGGTATTTTTAATCAAGTTGTATATTGGCCTACTTATACTTGGTCGTATTTGCATGTAGTACTCGCGAGTATTTTTATGTGCATATGGCGAGATATTCAAGAAGGAAGAACAGAGGAGGCACTGTATGATGATGAACCACCGTCAGATGATTATGATATCGAATCTGCAGCTCTGGAAAATTTTGAGGACTTTGATGATGATCATCGACTTGCGAGTTGACGCACAAGTCGAATAACTCCTGATCGTTCGTGTTTGGTTAAAATGAACAACCAACTTCCTATTATGAAAGTAATTCCATAACAAATTACGCTTGCAACAACACCCCTCCAGTCATAGATTTCGGTAGCAGAAAAATAATGTCCTACTAGTAAACTTGGAGATGTTGCTATTGCAACACCCAGAGGTCGATAGATAGGTCTTACTATTTCGTTTAGAGTTAGATTGACCTTTCTCGCTGTAACTTTTGGCATTATGATCATGTTCACAACTAGAAAAATAAGTGAGTAGGCAACAGCAGCACCGGTATAATTCCACATTTCAGGTAGAAATAGGATAAAAGCTATAGATAAAACAGGGTTGAATAATCCTCCTATTAAAACATAAGGTGCATACCTTCGAATAAAACCTGCTCCATAAAACAATTTCATCCACCCATCAGAGACAGCCCTACACGCGAGACCCAAAACCATGATTTTCACAAGAATCTCTGCTTGTGGCAGTGTAAGTTCTGGGTTTTCTGTACTTCTCCCAACCCACAATCGAAGAAGTGGTTCAGCCAAAACAAATACTAAAACCATTGCTGGGAAAGCAATGAAGCTTAGCATTCTTGTACTGTGTTTGAACATCGCTTGCATAGAGGATTTGTCTTCACTAGAACTCAAGCGTGAGCTTACGGAGTCCAATCCAAACGTTAATCCAAGTGTTGCCATGCGGATATAACTTACGAGTCGTAGCGCGAGTCCAAAAACCGCATTGCCCCATTCCCCAAAAAATGCGTTCATAATAAAATTTGCTGCTCGTTCTTGAAGATTAATTGCTAGAACCACTCCACTGTTCCAACTAAATGTTCCTTTAACTTTTTTCATTGCTTCCGGAGTAGAGCCAGCGAAAACAGGAATCATTTGTCTGTCGTAAATTACGAAACCGATTGTAAGGGCGAGAGTTGCAACTGCGTTTACGACAAAAAGTGTAGTTCCGTAAATAAATAATCCTTTTGGGATATCGCTTTCTTTTAAAATTAAAAAGGGAATAACTGTCGCAATTAAAAATGCACTCCTCCTTACAACAGTCCAAGCGTTATGCCAGAAAAACTGTTCTCGAACAATTAGCATATTGATAGTTGGAGCAAAAAGAACAATAAGACAAGTTGCTGCACCCTCGCATCCAGTTATCCATTGTGCAGGTATTATCCATTCTTCGTTAATCCTCAAAAAGGGAAGAATTGCAATAATGATTGCAAATGCGATTGCTGTTAAGAGAGAGACGACTGCGCTAACTCGGTAAGAAGCAGCATAACTTTCTCGGAATTTTCCGTTTTCTCGTTTATGCCATGAAGCACCAAGTTCTCTGACCATTGAACTGCGCATCATGTCTTGGAGCATTCGTCCAACCCCAACCGAAGATCCTACAAGAGTGAGAAGCCCAAACCCGTTCATTCCTACCCATTTGATTTGTAACGGGACAGTGACAACCCCCATTGCCATGGTAGCAATAAGCCGACCATAATTTGCACCAATTCGATGAAGCCCTTTTCGTTTTTCAGAGTTCATTAATGGACCTTATAGAATAAGAAAGTGCATGGTTTGATTGGATTGAATCTATAGAATCCATTAGTTTATATGACTATCGGAATAAGTGGTGATACGAGCATTAATACCAACAAGTTCATTTTGTTAAACTGAAACTTCTGTTATATTTCCCCCATGACAGCGAAGGAATGTTCTGAAGTCACATTTTTTATGGTTGGTTGCCAACGATGCGGAACCACGTGGACAGATGCGGCTCTGAGAGAACACCCACAGGTATATCTTCCTCCCAGAAAGCAATCTTATTTCTTCGATCGAAATTATGATAAGGGGATTGATTGGTTTATGGAGAGGTTTTCTGGCGTAGAACCACATCACCTAGCGGTTGGAGAAATTTCTACTGGTTATTGTCTTCCTGATTCTGTTCCTCTCATGGCGAAGCATTTCCCAAGCGTGAAATTACTTATGGTGATGAGAAACCCAATCGATCGAGCATATAGTAATTACCAATCAAGAAAATCAGAATGTGGTTGGAAAAGTTTTGAACAAGCGATTGGAACGGATCCTGACTTACTAGAACGAGGGCAATATGCCGATCAAATAGAAGCAATTTTTAATTATTATCCTCGAGAACAATTGATGTTACTTTTGTATGACGATTTACATTCGGATGATAGACTTTATCTGAAGTCGGTTCTTGACTTTATTGGTGTGGACAGTGACGTGGATTCAAAACTAATAGGTCAACGTAAAAACGCGGCGATGTTCCCAACATTACGGAAGGTTTTAAACAGACTTGGACTGAAACAATTTGTTAGTTTTGTGAGCAAATCGCGGATTGGTGATTTAATTAGACGAAAAAGAAAAAATAAAGGCATGGCTTATCAACAAGCAAATCCCAAGACAAGAGAGAAACTTGTGCAACATTTTTTGCCATACAACAATCGTCTGTCTGAAATACTTGATAGAGATTTATCACATTGGAATAGAGTTTAGTAGATGAAAATAGGAGTTTATGTATCAGTAATTGCGGGGCAAAAGGGTTTTGAAAATAATGTTTCTGGGCATATACAGGTTCCACTGCGTGCGATTGACGAAATGAGAAAAGCGGGACACGAAGTTCATTTAATTACAAACGAGTACGGTGAAGATCGTTCATTACCGTTTTGCCTACCAAAAGATATCAACATGCATCTGGTTACTGACTCTAGAAAACGTGGCGGCATTCTTGAGAGAAAGGGCAACCAAAATCATGGCTTAAGTTTGTTCCAATTGTTCAAGCAGATCTCAGAGATAAAACGAATTTGCAAAAATGAAAAGTTTGATGTGTTGCATTTGTTTGGATACAATCGAACAGCACATTTAGGTGCAGGACTGCGAATCCTTGGCTTGTCTGCTCCAGTTGTTGTTACAATTTTTAGCGCAAACTTCCCTGAGAAGTTCTCTTTTTTAACAAAGCGGTTGTGGAAAAGGGTAAATGCTGTCGTAACTGCTACGAAATATGCTAAAGGTAGATTAGAAGAAGAAGGGATACCAACAAAACAAGTTCGACATGGAGTAATTCGAAACCTTCTCGAAGAACACGATGGAAGTGAAACAGAAAAACCGAGGCGTGTTTTGTTTTGGAGAGATATGACTCAAAGAAATGGAGCCGATGTTGCTCTTGCGGCATATTCTAATCTCTCAGAAAAGTACCCCGACATTCAGTTCGACTTCGCAGTTAGACCACACTGGAACCCAATTGAGGATGTTGAGAAAATCTCTGAAAAATATCAAAACATAAACGTATATAACTTTCCTTATGAAGAAGGGATAACTCTCCCAAAATTACTTTTGGAGTCAATTTGTGTTGTTATGCCAATCCGAAACCTGAGCATAGACCCACAGTTAGTAATAGCTGAAACACTTGCCATAGGAATTCCAGTAATTACTACAAATCAGCGGTCAAATCCAGAGTTTGTTATTGATGGAGAGACAGGATACCTGACAGAAATTGGAGATATTGAGGCAACTACTAATGCAATAGACAAGATGCTCTCAAACAGAGAAGAGGCAATTAAAATGGGAAGACAGGCAAAAAAACACATTGAAACCTGTTGGAATTGGGACAACTATTCTGAAGATATTGTCGAAATTTACAAACAAGTTATTGATTAATAATCTTTCGATAAAGATCTATGTATCTGTTTACTACGGTTTCACCGGCAAATGTTTCTTCCACCCACTTTTTGCCAGCGTCGCCCATCTTGGTTCTAATAGAAATCTCATCTAGAAGTTGAATAATTGAAGATGTAATTTGATCTACAGACCCATCAGTAATTATTGCGCCGCCCGATTTCTCTAATTCTGGCCAAATATCTACTCCCTTTGTTGTAATTACAGGTACTCCGCACGCCATTGCTTCAGGAAAAACCAACCCAAAATTTTCTTGGCTGGTTGGCAATGCAAAAATATCTGCAGAACGAAGTAGTGAGGTTTTTCTATCACCCTCGACGAACCCAACAAAGTTAACATGTTGGTCAATGCCTAAATCATTCGATAATTTTTGCAAGGATTTTTCGTATTCAGGTTCTCCACACCCAGCTATCACGAACCGAGCCTTGTGTGTGGTGTTAATTGCAGAAGCAGCGCGCAATAATTTTTCTATCCCCTTTTTTTCATGTATCCGAGAAAGGAAAAGTACTATCGGCAAATTTTCTTCTCTGGTGGGCCAGTATTTATCGGGATCTGAAGTTGGTGGGGGATCTAAATATTCACTTGGATCGAACACAAGAGGGATTACTACATGCTTACCTCTAGGTGTCCACCTTTTGACTTGGGTTACTTCTGCTTCCGCAGTACAGTGAATCGCATGAGCTTTTTGAAGAAATTTTCTTCCGCTTAGCTGTAAGTAGATTCGCTTTTTCAAACCCTTTTGCTCCATGCACCAGTCGTCTAACATTCCATGAACCGAAACAACATATGGAATATCACACGATCGGGCTATTTTGGCTAGTTGAACATTTGCCGGCTCCCAAGGTGTATGTAAGTGAAGAACGTCCGATTGTTGAATGTGGTCCTTGATGCTGTTTAGTCGATTTGTGGAAAATCTAATTGGCGCTCGATCAAATGAGCCAGTTAGAATTGTTTGAACTCCGGTTTCTTTTTTAGGTAGATCTTCCCCCTCGGTAGCCATTAGAGTGACAGATTTACCTGATTTTGCAAGAGATGTAGTTAAATCCAAAACAGCACGCACAACACCACCATCTTCAAGGCGTATACGTGAGCAATAATGCAGTATTTTCATAGTTTTCAAGTGTTCTTGGGAAATAGTGATAAAGGGCTTGATTTAGGGTCGAACAGAGAGTACTATCGGTCGTTTCGATACATTTTATCTCGATTCCAACATTAGTTAGTTGGATAATAATCGTAACCCCACCTTCCCATCTTTACACCTAGAACGGAGTTTCTTACAAATGTCTACAGGAAACCTAATAGCCCCTCATGGCGGTACCCTAGTAAATCGTTTTACTGACAGCAATTTGGCTGAAGAGGCAGCAAGCCTTCCTTCAATAACCCTATCATCAAAACAAGCATGTGATCTTGAAATGATCGCAATTGGCGCTTTTAGCCCTCTAACGGGTTTTTGCAAGAAAGCTGATTTTGAATCAATCTGCAACGATATGCGTCTATCGGATGGCACTGTTTGGCCGATTCCAATTACCCTTGCAGTTGATGAAGATGTGAAAAACACATTAACCGAAGGCGGCAAAGCAGCTCTCTATCATGAAGATGGAACATTTATGGCAATCATTGATTGTGATGAAATATATCCACACGACAAAGCACTTGAAATTCCTAATGTATTTGGAACAGAAGACGAAGCACATCCTGGAGCAAAACAAGTAATGGATGAAGGCGAGTGGCTTGTTAGTGGTGATATCCATGTTGCAACGGTTACTCCAGAAGTTGAACCGGGAGAACAATTCACTGAATACCGACTTGCTCCAGCTGCCACTCGAGAATTATTTTCGAATAATGGCTGGAGTACAGTTGCTGCTTTCCAAACACGCAATCCTATTCATAGAGCACACGAATATCTTTGCAAGTGTGCACAAGAAATTTGTGACGGATTGTTGATTCACCCATTAGTTGGCGAAACCAAAGAAGGTGATATACCAGCAGATGTTCGAATGGATTGTTACAACACGATTATCGACAACTATTTTGTTCGTGATTACACCGCACTATCAGTTATGCCAGGCGCAATGCGTTACGCAGGACCACGCGAAGCAATTCTGCATGCTCTAATTCGTAAAAACTACGGTGTAACTCACTTCATCGTTGGACGCGATCACGCTGGAGTTGGTGATTATTACGGTACTTATGATGCTCAAAATATATTCGATAACTTTACTGCAGAGGAAATAGGAATTGTACCTCTGAAATTTGAACATGCTGCATATTCAAAGAAAGCACAGGGTATGGTCAGTTCAAAAACATTCCCAAAATTGGATGATGACCAAATCTTCTTGTCCGGCACCAAAGTTCGAGCATTGCTCGAACAAGGCGAGAGACCACCGTCTGAATTTTCACGACCAGAAGTTGCAGATGTTTTGATTAAATGGGCAACATCAACCGTAACTGTATAACTTTAAGAACTTTTTTACTGAAGGAAAAAACAATGGCTGAACAAGTCGCAACAAACATTACATTTCATGAAGGAACCGTAACCCCTGAAGAGAGAATGAAAAACATGGGGCAAAAAGGTGCAACCTTTTGGTTTACAGGTCTTTCAGGAAGTGGAAAGAGTACGATTGCAGTTGCAGTTGAACAGGTATTAATGAGCCGAGGACATCACGCTTATAGACTTGATGGAGATAACATTCGTATGGGTTTGAACAAAAACCTTGGCTTCTCACCAGAAGATCGAACCGAAAATATTCGTCGAATTGGTGAGGTTTCAAAACTATTTGCAGATGCAGGAGTTCTTTCGATCGCAAGTTTCATTAGCCCTTACGCTGAAGATCGTGATGCAGTTCGAGCACTTCACGTTGCGAATGATGTTCCATTCTATGAGTGCTACATTGATGTTTCACTTGAAGCGGCTGAAGAACGTGATCCAAAAGGACTTTACAAGAAAGCTCGTGCAGGCGAAATCAAGGGCTTCACAGGGATCGATGCTCCTTACGAAGAACCAACGAACGCTGAACTTCACCTCAAAACACATGAAGACGATCTTGAAACATGCGTTGCAAAAGTTATTGAGTTCATCGATGCCCAAAACCTCTTTGCATAAATTGATTCACTGAAATGCGGGGACATTCATAAGAATTCTGGTGACAGCCACTGCGCAGACGATGTGACAGTCACGTCGAATTCTTATGGGTGACCCTTTTGAACATGAGCATGAGTTCGCTAGATTGACGTTTACGCACCACCATGAATCACAACATCATCAAAAGATTCCATTATTGATGGATTAATATTGGTGTTTGAGGCGTCAGTTAAGTCAGATGCTTGGAAAGGTTGTTCGTTTTCAGGATTGGTTGGGGCATTAGATGTTTCTAGGTAGATCCTATCTGGTCCAGCAGAAAGAAGCATATAACTACCCCTTGATGTTCCCCAAGCGACACCGTTTGGTGTCCAATTAGTACCTTGTTCCCAGAATGTTGGGTGAGCAAGAAGCATAGTCAACCAAGCAATCCGATCGTCTTCTGGATAGATTAAACTTTGGCTTGTGTTTAGTAAGTCGAATTCCATATTTGGAAGATCAAATTGAGGAAGAACGTAATTGGGATTTCCGCTATTCTCAGGGTCATCTATGATTGGACCGCTCTTTCTAGCAGAACGAAGATAAATAATAGGCGTTTCCCATGAGTCAACTAGAGTAGGAAGAACGTCAGGATTATCTGGATCGTATTTCAGGTCGCTAGATTTTGGGCTGAAATATGGTTCAAACACTCTTCCGTTTACCCAAGGGCCTTCCCCGAATCTTTGTTTGTCAAATTTCAGGGACCACTGTAACCCAGTTACAGGATCTGTTTCATTAGAAAACAGTTCAGTTCCTGAAAAACTATCGTACTCATCCACTACTGAAGTCGGTGATTCCAATTGCTTGATGCGTGCACCACCCATTAATTCAAGAAGAGCATTTTGAGTAGACGCAATATCTGTTTCGCCCAAAAGTGTTTCTGGAAGCAATCCAGGATACCTACCATGATCAAGTGCAAATTCGTCGCATGCACGCGCAAACGATTGCATCAAACTTGATGATTGGGTTTTTTTTGCAGCTTCTTGTACACCAGAAAGAGCAGCAAGCAAAATACCCGCAAGGACAGCAATTATTGCAATAACTACTAGAATTTCAATCAGCGTAAAGCCAATACGATTGTTGTTTTGAAGGTTTTGTTTATTCATGAGCGTAAAATCCGTCTGTATAAAAAGCAAGGTGGTATCCCGCCACGCTCATCCGCAGATACAGGGTACGCTAGTCGTGGTTATTTTTCAACAGTTACACCGAAAATTGCTCCTAAGAAGTTAGGTAGTACGTTTTTTATGAATTGCTCAACGCATTGATTGGTGTGGGTGTCATCGATGCCCCATAAACAACATTTCAGATCAATATACTCATTGTCACCCTGAATACGATAAGCGTCATCAACAAGAAGTATTGTTTCTAAATTAGGTGATATAGCTGTGGTTGCAGCGTTTATTTGTGGTTGACCAATACAGATAGCAGGGCGGGTACGAAGTTCAGTATCGTTGAGGTACCATAAATCGCTACAGACAAGAGGCCAAGGCGGACCAGCAATTTCATGTTGTTCCATCCAATCGACGATTGCCTCACCAATGTAATATCCTCTTCGGCGATCGCCAAGTTCTGCTCGTAGATGTGCGCCTACTACGATTGGAATCACGTTATCTATAGTTACTGTTTCGTCTGGGTGTAGCATGGCTTAAAGCTCAGCAAGTCGTTGTGCGGTTTCGGCTTCAATTAGTTGATCAATCATCGGTTGCATGTTTCCCGACATAACATCGCCGAGATTATAGTTTCCACTGATGCGGTGGTCGACGATTAAGTTATCTTTGTAACGGTATGTTCTAATTTTTTCTGCTCTACTCCCTGAGCCAATCATGGAATTTCTTGCCTCTGCACGCTCTGCATCAATTTTTGCTTTTTGTATTTCAAATAAACGTGCACGTAGTAGTTTCCATGCTTTCTCGCGATTTTGTGCTTGGCTTTTTGTGTCCTGCATACGAACTTCGATACCCGTTGGTTCATGAATAAGGTGCACAGCTGTAGCAACTTTATTTACGTTTTGTCCGCCGGGTCCCGTTGAAGTTGTTATCGATTCTTTTACGTCATTGGGGTCAAGGTCGACTTCTATTTCTTCTGGCTCCGGAAGTACGGCAACCGTGGCAGTAGAAGTGTGAACTCGACCTTGGGTTTCTGTCTCTGGAACGCGTTTAACTTGATGCGTTCCACTTTCAAATCCAAGGTTCGTCCAGACACCCTCACCAGCAATGCAAAGAATGGCTGTTTTGGAGCCCCCCATATCTTCAATCTTCCACCCACGAATACCTGCGTATCGTTTGTACATATCTTCTAAATCACTTGCCCAAAGTCCAGCTTCGTCACCACCAACCCCAGCCCGTACTTCAAGAATAACTGATCCGACCGATTGTTCGTCAGCGGTTACAAGTTGTTTTTGAATTTGTTCAGTGAGTACAGAGAGTGTTTTATCAAGTTCTAAAAGTTCTTCTTTTGCCATCGCAGCAAGTTCTTGATCATCGCCCTTGAGAACCTCTTCGCACTCTTGTTCCTGTGCAATCGCTGTCTCGTATTCTGAGAATTGTTCAACGAGCGAGGCAATCGCAGTTTTTTTAATGGAAAGAGACGTGACTTTTCGGTGGTCAGTTAAGACCCCGGGATCTAGGAGTTGATCAGACAAATCCTCGTGTTGATTCACGATATCTCGTAATTTTTCGGCTACATTTTCTGGTATTCGTTCGCTCACTTCTTTATGGTACAGAACAACTGTACGGTGGGGACATCCAGTCGAAATTATTGCATGCAATAATTTCTTGGGTGTCCCCCTAGCGAGTATTAGACATGTTCGCGCTAATGTGACTGTCACGGCGTGTCCCCTTAGCGTGCATTGTGCGTGTTCTCTGATGTGACAGTCACTGACAGACGCGCACCAATTAAGTTTCGGTATTAAACGAGTCGTTGGGTGTGACTGTCAAGGAAATTACTTCTTCTTGTTCTTAAAGTAGTCGCCCTTGAACTTGTTTTGGAACTTCTCAACGCGACCAGCGGCATCGACGAATGCTGCCTTGCCGGTGTAGAACGGGTGTGACCCAGACCAAATATCAACATGCATTTCAGGTACAGTTGCACCAACGGTCATGACATGCTCGCCGCGAAAGAAAACTTTGCAATCGTTGTGGTATTCAGGATGTGTATTGTTCTTCATAGTAGGGCTCCAAATACTCCCGATTAGCATGGGAGCCCCGTATTGTAGGAATACCAAGCAAATTCTTCAACCCATATTGGCGAATGCTTGGTTCTTGCTATAATTCCGCTTTCCTATCCCCTATAGCTCAGTTGGTAGAGCGAGCGGCTGTTAACCGCTAGGTCATTGGTTCGAGTCCAATTGGGGGAGTTAAAAGAAAAGCCCATACTTTAGTATGGGCTTTTCTTTTAACTCCGTGTAGATGCTTTGCAACGCCACTGCGTATTTCAGGGTTCACTTCACTAGAAGCAGGCTTCTGCTCAGTTTACCCCTGAAATCCACCAACTGAACTCGAGCGGCGCGTGATGGCTTGGTGCCATCTCGCGCGCCCATGAGGTGCACGCTTGGAGCGCCGCCAATTGAACCGAGTTCAATGAGTTCAACGGTTCTTGGTTTTCCAAGGAGACAGAGCGTAATTAGTATGCAAATGTGCATTGCCATAGTATGAATGGTATGACAATGGAGTCAAGAACTTTATTGCAACGCAATCTTTCCGAGCCCAACGCTTCCTTTTAGTGTTCGTATTTCAACCCATAAAGCGGTCTTGCTATTGATTTTACTTGGCACGGGTACACGAGGGCTACTAGCAGTGTCTCTGGTTTAAATTTCTTGGACTTAGTTCATTTTTATTACAATACGCCTTTATGAGAGATATATAGGAAAAAACCGACATTTTTTATGCGTCATTTAGGCAAGTATCCCGTATATTTGAACGATAGTAGTGGCTAGGGGGCATTATCCTAATGCATTGGAGAAGTTCTTATGACACCTAGATTGATTGCAACCGCTTTAACCATTTTTATCTCATCTATGTGCTATGCAAGCCCAAGCATGTCTAACCATGGGAAGGTGATAACAAAAAAGGGTGTTTTTAATCCACACTCCAAAATAGCACAGCATGGTACGAATACAGACCCTAAGGTGACGATTATGTCCCCTCACGGCAAGGTACGTGTTGATACAAAGGACGGTCCGATTTTTATTGGTCAAATTGCTCCCGACCACGGTGTCAATGGTGATGAGCGTGGTCTTCCATATCCAAGGTGTTTAATTTGCCACAGTGATATTGAAAATATTACTAAGAATATGGCTGGAATGAATCTGTATTGTGATTTTTGCCACGGTGGCGACCCAATGGGTGAAACAATCGAAACAGCCCACGTTTTTTCTGATGGTACAGTTGATTACAACGAAACCATTCCACCACTTGATCAGGACTTGGAATACCAGAAATGGATAAACCCCTCTAACTTACGTGTTGTTGAGTCGTCTTGTGGAATGTGCCACCCAGACCACGTGGTTCGTGTTAAGAAAAGTTTGATGGCTACGACTGCCGGACATTATGCAGGTGGTTTCTATCAGAACAACGTTGTCGACTCAAAGACACCATCTTACGGAACTTTTGCAATTGAAGATACTGATGGCGATGTTCCTGTTGAAGATGGTGCAGTTGAATCCTTGCTTGATTTGTTGATATACACAGGTGGTGATCAGACGCAATTTGCAACACACTACACTGCAGTACCCTCACAGGCCTGTGCTCGATGCCACTTATGGTCAAGAGGACGTGGTTACCGAGGTGCTGGTGAATTTGGAAATGTTGATGGTACTTATCGCGCTGATGGTTGCGTTGCTTGCCACATGATGTATTCCAACTCCGGTTTATCTGAAAGCGATGATATCTCTATAGACCATTTTGAAGGTGGGCATCCCAGAACACATGTTATTTCAAAGCAAATACCATCAGAACAATGTATACATTGCCACCATCGAGGAGCTCGTATTGGGTTGAACTTTACTGGCCGCGCGCAAATGCCACCGCGTTTACCGTCTGGTCCTGGCGTTCCCGGAACTACCGATGAACGGTTTAATAAAAATTATCACTATACGGTTAGTGACACCAACCCTCAAGATGCACATGCAGAGGCAGGTATGCACTGCATCGACTGTCACACAGAAAACGGTATTCATGGAGACGGAAATATTTACGGTCACATGGATCAGGCAACAAAAATTGAATGTAGAACATGTCACGGATTACCAGGCCAAGAACCAACTCTTGTTGACAATGATGGCATTACCCTGACCAATGTGACTCAAAATCCAAGCGGTAATTTTGTTTTGACATCGAAAGTTGATGGTGTAGAGCACATTATTCCAACAGCAATAGATATTGTTGAGAGTAATCCAATGGCTGAATGTGCTATGAATGACAATCACTTGAAAGCTGAAGGAGGACTAGAATGTTATTCATGTCATACATCATGGATTCCAAATTGTTTTGGATGTCACTTTGAACGTGATGAAACCCAGATGGGTTTGAATTACGTTACTGGGGAATTAGAAGTAGGAAAAGTTACAACAAATAACAAGATTTTTGAGGCACTTCGCCATTTCTCACTAGGTCCTAACAGTGAAGGTCGAATCGCTCCGTATGTTGTTTCTTGCCATCCTATTGCAGACGTAACAGCTCCAGATGGAAGCAAGATACTGAACTTTGTAATGCCGGTGACTAGTAATGGCTTGTCTGGTCTTGGCCATAATCCAGTTCAACCACATACAGTTCGTGGTGCAGGAGAAGTAAGAACATGTGCAGAATGCCACAGATCACCTACCTCACTTGGCTTTGGCTCCGGTTTGTTTACTGTTGCAAGGAACAATATTTACACAACTAGCGGGACTGATGTGGGTGTTTTTGACAGAATGAGCGATCCAAACTTGCCGATTCCTGATGGTGACGTTCCTGTCTCTGGTATTCCACAGGGCTTAGCGTATAAACCAAGTGTAGTGGAAGGAACAGTAGATTATCTTTACGTTTCACTGTCTACAGATGGAGTAGCAATCTATAACCGTGAATCGGGTACACCAGATGAAGTGGTAGGAACTATTGAAGGAATTAACGCTCTTGGTATTGCTCGCGATTCTCAATATTTATTTGTAGTGAACGCTGAAATGGGAGTTAATATTTATGACAACGAAGTTCCAGAAGTTGCAACATTAGTTTCTACGATTGGTATACCTAATGCAGTTGATGTAGTTCCTTGGGGAATCTACCTGTTTGTGCCAGCTGTTGACGATGGATTGGTTATCGTAAATATTGCTGATCCAAGTTCACCATTCATCGCTGCCACAGTTGATAATATTTCTGTTTCCGATGTAGTTGTCTTTAGTCATTACCAAGCAGGAAGCAATTTCGCGGTTCGTGCTTATGCTTCAGATCCAGATGGCGGAGTACATGTAATTGATTTGCTCCCTGACATTGAATATCCTCAAGTCGTTGAGACACTGCCAAGTGGTGGTTCCCTTGCAGTTGATGTATATACACGTTGGGTTGTTGCAACCGAAACCGAACCATCAAGAGAACACGATTATCTATACGTTGCTGCTGATTCCAGTCTAGATATATACGACATTACGGATCCAGATGGTATTTACCTAGTGAGCAATGTAGACCTTGGCGGATTACTTTCAGATGTAGAAGTTGTAAGTCAACTTGCACCTCCAGGCGTAGATGATTACGCGATTGTTGGAAACATCATGTATGGCCTGCAAATGGTTGATGTTACTGATCCTCTGGCACCTGTTGCGATAGGAACAATACCAGTCGATGGCGGTGTTTACGATGTACTCGTTGAAGTACAGCAGATGGACAGATTCCTAGGTGAACATGGCGAGACACTAAAAGAAAACTCTCATCCATTTACAGGTACATTGACGCGTGAAGATATCGTAAGGATTCTCTCTGCACCTATTGATTGCCAAGAAGAAGAATGTCCTGCGGACGTTGACGGAGATGGCTATGTTGGAGTTACCGACATTCTAGATATCATTGGTTCATGGGGCGCTTGCGGAACTCCATGCCCTGGAGATATTGATAACGATGGTTTTGTAAACGTCTCAGATCTTCTTGAAGTAGTGGGTTCTTGGGGAGCATGTCCGTAATAAATATTGCTCTTCCTGCTAATATATGAATTATGCGGGAACGAAGAACTATTGTTGATGGAGTAGAATTCGGAAGCATATTCCAATTTCAAAAAATATTTGGTGCAATTGTAAGTTCAATGCAACCTGCGAGGATATTAATTGGTTTTGGAATGGTTCTGGTTCTGGTTGCTTCTGGACGATTGTGGGATTCATTTTCTGGAGATGACGCAACTTCGCTTACCAATACAATATCTATAGAAGAACTAAACCAGAGGCGTGGGTTAGCTATTGCCACCGCATCAACTGCGTTTGGACATAACGCACCAGAAAGTTCGGTTGACTGGAGCATTAAAGACGCACAAACTTACTTACTTGATGTTTGGCAAGATTATTTGTTTGAAGGTGAAGTGAATGCTGCTGAACGTGAAGAGTTAGAACAAATTTATCTAAATTTGGAAGAGTTAAAACCTTTAGGTCCATTTGAAGCATCATCAAATTATGTATCAGAAGCATGGACAAGTATTGTTGATGGTGGGTTAAACCTTAACGTTGTACAAATGTGGCAGGGTGTTGTATCGATTGTTTGGGAATTGCCACAGTTACTATGGCAAGGTGGGTTTCACTGGTTTATTAGCCTGTATGGTTTTTTACTAATATACGTTTTGTGTGTAGGGGGCGGAGCAATTTCTAGAATGCAAGCATGTTGGCATTCTAGATGTCATCGCCTAAGTGTTGGTGAGGCGATTGATTTTTCTATGTTTAGATGGAGGAGTTTGCTAAGAGCAGTTTTTGCACCCGCTATGTTCGTCGCATCTCTGTCAATTGTTCTGATGTTAATGGGGTTTCTTCTCCTAAATATTCCATGGATCAATCTAATTGGTGGATTGGTTTATGGCGTTTCATTGTTTATTGGATTTTTAATATCAATTATTGCAGTTAGTTATGCTGCATCTTTTCCTATGGTAATTCCATCAGTTGTGATTGAGGATTGTGGAGGAAGTGAAGCTCTTCAACGTTCGTTTGCTTATCTATACTCAAAAACATTGACGTATCTAGGTTACTTAGCCGTATTGATAATCTCTCTCGTTCTTGGATATCTTGTAGTTCGACTAATTGCTACTTTAACACTTGATTTCACCGCTAATTTAACTGGAGCACTTACTTTTAACCATGTTTCTGGTCAAATTCAATACTCAACAATCCTTACAACGGGCTTGTCGTGGAATGAAACGAGTGCTATTTGGTTAATTTCACTTTGGGAAACAGTAGTATATGATTTGATGATTGGTTGGCTATTTAGCGGCTTCTTTAGCGCAAGTGCAATGTTGTATTTATTAATGAGGAAGAAATGCGACGGGCAAGATAGCCGCGACATCTGGTGGAGTGGTTTAATCCAAGGGACAAATATTCCAGAAGAACCAACCAATTAAGAGATTGAATCTGATTTCAATTCAAAAATTGATTGAGTACGAAGAACTGTTCCATGTTCTGAATTCAAATGATATGACTGGGCATGTAGTTGGTCGTTGTACCTTTGAACATCTATGATACTGACGCTATTAGTTCCATTGATGTCGTATTGAATAACTTTTGCTCCAGCTTCTTCACCAAACTCAACAAGTTCTTGAAATGTGTCACCGAAAAGATGTGCTGGGAGTAATTCAATTTGCATTGATGTAATTAGAGTTACCAGATCACCGAACTCTTGCTCATGATCGCGCTCACCAGCGCAAACCATCGTGTTGACATGGCCACGTTCAGGGAGATCATCTACGTTTGGACTTACAACCTCTGTAACACAAGTTCCCTCGTATTCAAATCGAAGGACGTGAGCACCCCTAAGAAGCCACGCTTCAAAGTCATAGCCGTTATGTTGTACTACGATTCGATCAACGATATCGAAGAACTCTGGGTGTATAGCTGACCTGAACAAAGCCATGGTATAGGTTTGTTGATCTGTTAATTTATCTGGTATCTGCATTGTTGTCCCAATGGTGAAAAGATGGCGAAATGATTAATCCTAACAAAGACCTAATGTGGTCCATTATCCTCCGTGTTTACATGTGCATTGTTACCAAAAATCCAATTAAATCAAGATAAAAAACCTGTTTTTTTATCAAATATTGCGGATTAACGGAACCTGTTGATATAAAAGGGGTTGCAAACTATAGTTTTATTCCTTCAATCTAGCAATTACTTGTTGAACATCAGACCATACTTGTTGCCGAACCTCTTTTGTATAGTTTCTAAGCAAATATGCTGGGTGGTAAGTAGGCATTACTGGAATATCTTTAAATTCACCCCAATTTCCTCTTAATCGTGTAATTCCATCATTTGTAGAGAGAAGATATTTCGTCGCAGGTGATCCTAGCGAAACGATGACGCTTGGTTCAACGATTTCAATTTGCTTTATCAGGAATGGGCCGCAATTATCAATTTCTGTTGGGAGTGGAGTTCTATTGTTTGGTGGTCTACTTTTTAGAATATTTGCAATATAGACATCTTCTCTTTGTAGACCTATTGCTTCGATAATCTGATTAAGTTTTTGTCCGGCTGCACCTACGAATGGAATCCCTTGTGCGTCCTCTTCTGCTCCAGGGGCTTCGCCGATGAACATGAGTGATGCATTTGGTTCCCCTATTCCAAATACCGTCTGTGTGAAGCCACTTGCTGTTGTGCAGTGCGGGCAAGTTGAATCGTGCTCTTGCTTAAGCAAGTCAAGCAACGACTGCTTGTCAGTAGGTTTTGAGATAGTACTAACAGGAAGGAAGTCAACTCCCATGAGTATACTAGTTTGAAGATGCAGATTAGCTGTTTGGATATCCATAGAGTATGTGTATGTTATGTTCGACGGACGATTATTGTAACTGGACCATCGTTGTTAATTGCAACATTCATCTTGGCTCCAAATACTCCGTTTTTTACAGTGATTCCGTATCCCTTTTGCAATAACTCCCCAACTTTTGTAACGAGTGGTTCAGCTAGTTCTGGTTTGGCTGCATTAATAAAACTTGGACGGTTACCATGAGCACAATCACCTGAAAGTGTGAATTGGCTAATAAGTAATAATTCACCTTCAACATCAATTAAGGATTTGTTCATTTTGTTATCTTCGTCAGGGAAAATACGAAGGGCGGAAAGTTTTTTTGCCATCCATGCTACCTCTTTATCGTCATCATTAGTTTCAATTCCAAGAAGCACGCACATACCAATCCCTATTGATTCCTTATGTGCTGGAACTTGAACTGTGACACTCGCACTAGTAACTCTTTGGACTACCGCAATCATTCTTTCATTGTACTTGCCAATTCAGATTTAACAAAAAGAGTCCGATGCTTTAGAAGCAATCGAACTCCATGTGGGGGCTAGGTAAAAAAATGTACGCATTGATAGTTATGATGGTTCCCAAAAAATTGAGGATTTGCTTCAAACAAGCATTTTTTAAATAAGTAGATACTCCCACAAAACACTGTAATTGGGAAGATTCCCCATTCTATGAAGGATGGTGCCCCTAATGAGACCAAGTCAAATGTTGTGGAATTAAGCAAATCAAATCAGTGCCATTGAGCAACTAGAAACAAGAGCATGACCTCTTTCGTCACATGCTTGTCGGTAATCGATTAACTCAATTACATCTGGTTTGACTAAATCCAACAGTGCGGACATGTTCCCAATGGAACACCACTGTGTTGCGTTGTTATTCCACTTTATTGCAGAAACAAATTCTTCTGCATCATTTTCTACATACTTTGACATCATCTCTCTGTCGTGTCGTTCAACGTCAAATTTTCGCTGATCATCTACTGGTCTTGGCTCGCCAAATTGCTGACCCACATGGCTCAAGTCAGCAGATGAAATAAATAAAGTGGTTCCTCCAATTGTCTCGAGAATTTCTTCAAGAGCATCAACGAACTCTTTAGTTGAAGTTCTACCAGCATCATCTTCGATCATATCAATAAGAGGATTAGGGATAAGAGCAGCTACAACAGGAATATCGCCAAAACAATACTGTAACCATGGAAGTTGTAATTCGATTGAGTGCTCTGCTGAAAGATCTATAAAATCTGCAGTGATAGCATCTTCAAATTTATCGACTAACGCATTTACAACCTTTTCATCTATAGGACAAGTTCCTAAAGGTGTTTTAAATCCAATAGTCGAAAGAACAACTCCGTCTCCGTTACCAAAATGGTTGGTTCCAAGAATCACTACCCTGTTAGGTTTTTCAGCGTTTTTCCAAGGGTAATATGCAGAAGCATAGTTTGGCCATCCCCTAGCATAGTCAAGATGCGGTGCAACAATAGCTCTGACTGTTTGTTCTAATTCAGGATCCTCAGCTTCAGAAAACCATGATTCAATTTGTTCTTTACAGTCCTCTGTAGTTTTCCCAAGCGAACCACTTGACCGAACTGGAAAAGCACCTTCTTCTTTCAACCTCTTTACAGCTTCAATTTCAAGTTTTGTAGCCGTTGGTCCCCAAAGCAAACCTAAACTATCAAGTTTTTTAAGCAAATCAACGAACTGTTCAGGTTGAGCTTTGGTTGCTTTAGCGATCTCTTGTGCAGTAGATTCTCCATTAATTCTCTGGATAACTGCAAAAATATTTGGTGGGATTGCCAGCGTCTCATTAGTAAGCATGAACGGATCTCTAATAGCCACAAGTGGTTTGTCATCGTGTTTGATTGGCCAAGCTTGAAATTGTCGAAGGGCTGGCATTAAAAGGTGTTCAGGAAGGTCCGAGAAAGGCATTTGTAACTCCATGTGGTGAATAAAGTAGTAAAGAGCCGTCAAAAAGGGTACTTATGGTTGAAGAAGCGGCAATAGAACGCCAACAATCACGTTATACGGTATCACCGCTTGCTCTCTTGCGGTGATTGTTTACAATACCGAATCCATGTTTTCTTGGGATCTTTTGAAGGAATTGCTCGGAAGGACAGATATGACAAATAATATTACAAAAACTACTCTTACGCTTGCTCTCATTGCAACTATGCTTGGTATATCAGTTGGGTGTGAGCAGAATTCAGAAGAGACAACTACACAAGCGGAAACAACCAAAACAGAAGTTGCTTCCGTTTCTACAGTTGATTCATCAAAACCAGCACTTGAACAGCCAGAAATAACTCCTGCCAAAACAAAAAAACAACCGGATGATACAGCTTCTCTTAAACCATCTGCTGGGTTGAATCAAAAAGCTCCTGAACGAAGTTCCCAAAAGCCAGATACTAAAAACCCACTACAACCACAAGAAACACCTGAAGTAAAAGAACAAGTTGTAGTTCTTGAGCCAGCTCAAATTGATTTAGGAAAGTTTTCAACAAGTGAAAAGGGTACCGGTTCTGTTAAGTTAACAAATTCCGGATCTGAACCTGTCACTATTACAAGAGCCAAAGCAAGTTGTGGTTGTACTACTTCTGATTTTAAAAATAACACAGTTTTACAACCAGGTGAATCAACTGAAATTAGCGTGACAATGAATGGAAAGGGCAAAGCTAGAAAACTGACTAAAACGGTTACTTTTACGGTTGATGGTTATCCACCGTTACGTTTACCAGTTGTTGCTGAAACAATCTCTTATGTAACACTTGATGTTGAACCACTTGTTATTGACGATGCAGTTAACAGCACAACAATTACTTTGACATCTCTGGATGATCAACCATTCAAAATTACCTCAATGATTCCAGATATAGTTGAAGAAATACAAGAGGAAGCAGCTTCTTCTCAAGAGTTGACTATCGATTGGGACTTGTTTTGGGATGTTGTTACAACAACCAAAATAACAATTCGCCTTGACCATCCACTTTGTAAAGAAATTACTACTAATGTTCGACTCAGTGCAGATCAGAGGCAGCGACTCAACAAAATTATTTCTGATCGTCGTGCTGGTGGCGACTTGCCAACTAAAGATCCTACAAAACCACTGACTGGGGATCAACTAGCACGATACATTAAGTCCGGTCGTGGGGAAAAGGTAATAAAATATATCAATGATGGACTTGGTAAGTTTAATGCGGTAAATCGAGAAGGTGTATCGTTATTAATGGTAGCTTCTGAAGAGGGCGACTATGAAACCGTTTCGGGTTTAATTGAACTAGGGGCTCAATTAGAACGAGTCGATCGAATTAATCGTACACCTCTAATGTATGCAGCTAGAGCAAAGAATCCAGAAGTTATTCAAGTTCTACTTGATGCAGGTGCGGATATTCAAGCAAGAAGTAAGCTAGGCAATACACCCCTATCTTGGGCTTCTGGTTTTGGTCCATCAGTTGGAGTCCAATTATTAGTTGATGCTGGAGCAGACGCAAATACGGTTGACACCGTCCTTGGTTACACACCACTTGTTTGGGCATCTGGATTTGGTGACCCGAATTCCATTCCAATATTAATTGAAGCAGGCGCGGATATCGAAGTAAACGATATTGCTGAGGGAAGAACCCCTCTTATGCATTCTGTTCGTACTGGCAAACTAGAATGTGTGAAGTTTTTAATCTCAGCAGGTGCAAATGTAAATGCAATTGATAATGATCAAGAAACAGCACTTCATGTTGGTGCGTTAAGCAATAATGTTACGATTGATAAAATAAAATTACTGATTGATTCTGGTGCAGATGTGAATGCAAAGAATAAAAATGGTGAAACACCCCTTGATCTTGCAAAAACAAGGACAGACGATTCTGGTCCTGAAATTGTTGCTTATCTAACCGAAAAAACTAAGTAATAAACCTAGAACTAATTTGTTTAGTTTAGCGAGTCGCCTAATGGCGGCTCGCTTTCGTTATGATATACATTCTAAAAAAGGATTATCCCATGACTACTATTGCAACTTCAACTGAATACGATCAACTAATTAAGAAAACAAAAGAAGCAAATTCTCTGGGAAGCACTATTTCATTATTGCATTGGGATCAAGAGGTGATGATGCCAAAGAAGGGAATTGAATATAGGGCTGATCAAATATCACTTGCATCAAGAATGCACCATGAACTTTCTACGGATCAAGAAGTTGGCGACTTGTTAAGTGCATGTGAATCAGATTCTGATTTAGTTAGCGACTCAACAAGTATGTCAGCAGTGAACATTAGAGAAATACGACACAAATATAACAGATTGTCAAAACTTCCTTCTTCATTAGTTGAAGAAGAAGCGATGTTGTCAAGTCTCGGACAAAACGCTTGGGCTGAGGCAAGAAAGAATAATGACTTTTCTGAATTCCAACCATGGTTAGTAAAAATAGTTGATCTTTTAAGGAGTAAGGCAGATTGTTATGGATGGAAAGAAGGTGGAGAGCCATGGGATGCTCTTGCCGAGGATTATGAGCCAGGATGTACCGCAACATCTGTTAGTAATGTGTTTACTCCTCTTCGTGAACGATTGCAATCTCTTCTAAATGAAATCATGGGTAGTGAAACAAGACCAAGTAATTCATTTAATGAAATAGCACTCCCAGTAGAGCAGCAAAAATCATTTGTAAAAATGATTGCGACTCAAATTGGTTTTGATTTTGAAGCAGGACGTCTTGATGAATCAACCCACCCTTTCTGTAGTGGTACTCATTGCAACGATGTTCGCCTAACAACTCGTTTTCACGAAAATAATGTGAACGATGCAATTGGTTCGACAATGCACGAAGCGGGTCATGGAATCTATGAACAGGGTCTCTTGTTTAAACATGTTGGAACTCCAATGGGCAATGCTGTCTCTCTTGGTATTCATGAATCCCAAAGCCGTATGTGGGAAAATCAAGTTGGACGAAGTGAAGCATTTTGGAAGTGGTGTTATCCAAAGATGAATGAATTCTTTGGTGATGCGACTGCGTCTCTTACTTTTGATGACGTCTATGGTGGAGCAAACATAGTCAAGCCCGACTTTATCCGTGTTGAAGCAGACGAAGCGACGTACAACATGCACATTATGATTAGGTTTGAACTTGAACGCATGATGATGAAGGGTGACCTTGCAGTTGCTGACCTTCCAGAGGCATGGAATTCACGCTACAAAGAGTATCTTGGAATAGATGTACCAAGTGATACCAAGGGTTGTTTACAAGATATACACTGGTCGATGACTTCGATGGGTTATTTCCCAACGTACACACTGGGCAATTTGTATTGTGCGCAGTTTTTTGAAACAGCAATGGAAGAAATTCCAGACATGCACGAGCAGTTTGCTCGAGGTGAATTTAGTGCTTTGAAAACGTGGCTCAATGAAAATATTCATCAGCGCGGTCAACAGTATCGTGCAGCGGAACTTTGTGAGGTTGTTACAGGAAAAGCGCTCAGCGCAGATCCGCTCATGCGGCACCTTGAAAGCAAATTGAAACCACTTTACGACCTTACTTGAGTCCAACCAACTAGTTCGTTAGTTTCTTTTCTACCGGTTACTTGTGGCAGCGTTATAGAAACGCCATCTTGTGCAAGTCCACCTAGGATTGCCATCGCCATTGCTTCCCTCGCTTGTATTGGTGCTCCTAAAACTTCGGTTGTTCCGGTATGAACAATGGCTTCTTTTAGCGATTGATTGCGTACACCCCCACCAGCCAGTAGAACCCTGTCAAAACATTTAGTTGATTCGTTTATACATATACCAATAGCTTTGGTTGTAGTAGCTAGAAGATCTTCAGTTGATATATCGGTGCCTAAACTTAGAACAAAATCACCAAGGTCATCTCCAGAACCAAGAGATTGATTTTCATTTTTTTGTTGATTAAGCTTTTGGAGTATTAATTCTAATGTGTTTTGATGTACGGTTCCTTCTGTTGCCGCTTTCCCATTCACATCAAACTCTTGGTTAAGTTTCTTATTTGCAATTTTGTTTAGAATTAGATTGCAACAACAAACATCGAATCCACTAATTTGTGTTGGCTGGCAATTTGCGGGCAATAAAGTTACATTGCAAAAGCCACCAAGATTTACCACAGCAGTTGAGATTTCTTCTGAGCGAAACATTATCCAATCTGATAGTGGGGTAATAGGTGCACCTTGACCACCTAGTAATAAATCTGATTTTCTAGGATCACTTAAGACAGGGCATTTAAACTTTTCTAGAATTGGTTCCTCATTAATTAATTGAATACTTTTAGGTGGCTGATGAAAGACCGTTTGACCGTGTAGTGCTATTAAATCGATGTTCTTAACATTTAGTTTAGAAATCGTTTTAGTCGTGATTTCACCAACCAGAGTTGCTGCCACATCAAATTCATCTTCGCTTCCACCGACTTCAACTAATTGTTTCAACATAAGTTTTGTTTCCCCCAATTTACTAGACGACATATCAATGAAAGTTGGAATCATTGATAAGCCAAAACCGTCTACTTTTACTGCCACCGCATCGACCCCATCCATGCTTGTCCCAGTCATTGTTCCGATGATTGTTCTCATACCTACACTTTACACTCTTCCTAGCGTATCCTGCACGTTATGACAAAAAGAACCCTAGTTACAGGTGGTGCTGGATTTCTTGGTTCACATCTTTGCAAGAGATTGCTTAATCGTGGCGAACACGTTATTTGCCTTGATAATCTGTTTACAAGTAGAGAAGAGACAATCAAAAATCTGATTGTATTTCCAAATTTTGAGTTTATATTTCACGATATTACTAAGCCAATTGAATTTGAGGTAGACGAAATATACAACCTAGCTTGTCCAGCGGCTCCCGGACACTATCAACATAATCCAATAAAAACATTGAAAACAAGTTTACTTGGTGCAATTCATACGCTTGGCATGGCAAAGGCCAATGGTGCTAAGATTTTTCATGCTTCAACAAGCGAGGTCTATGGTGATCCTTCTGTACATCCGCAGCCAGAATCATATCGTGGAAACGTAAATCCAATCGGTCTTCGATCGTGTTATGACGAGGGAAAACGCGCTGCTGAAACATTGATGTTTGATTACCACAGAGTGCACGATGTAGATATAAGAGTTGCTAGAATTTTTAATACTTATGGTCCACACATGCATCCGTTTGATGGAAGAGTAGTAAGCAACTTTATCAGACAGGCATTGGCAGGAGAAGATATTACAATTTTTGGTGACGGGCAACAATCAAGATCATTTTGTTACGTCGATGATTTGATTGATGGTTTTATTGCAATGATGGACGCAGACGAAGCAACCGGACCTATTAACTTGGGTAATCCTGTTGAGTTTACGATGCTTGAATTGGCTAGTTTGGTTTTGGAATTAACCGGAGGTAATTCTGAACTTGTTATGAGACCACTACCTGCTGATGATCCAACCCAAAGGCAGCCGGATATTAGCCGTGCAAAATCAACTCTCGGATGGGAACCAACAATCCAACTTGCTGATGGACTGATGAGGACGATTGAATGGTTCAGCAAAATCGATCTAACCCAATGGACACCGCCTACTCCAAACTGGGAGGGCGGTCTAACTGAGTGTTCATAGCCGTTTTCTGACGACATGGTGTCAGTGTAAAGTTCGATTTTAGCCGAAAAACCAATAAATATACCGAATAACTACCGAACAACGGTTGACAATGCCGATGTTTCTGTCATCCTACCGTAAACCTAACAAACCTGACAATGAAGGAGCATGACCGAAATGGCAATTTTAACTAGAAACGGAAAATCTACAAAATCATCACGAAAAACCGCAGTTAAAGCGGAAAATCGCAAAAAGGTCGGTATCGTACAAGACGGCAGAACGGCTACATCAACTCGTGCAGGAAGCACGCTAAACCAACCAAGGAAGGCGAAGAATTCTATGCCCACTAAGACGGTATCAAAAAAGAAAACAAAAGAACAAACAAAGTCAAATTCAACAATTGAAGACAAGGGAAAAGTTCAAGCATTAGAAAATGCTCTATCTCAAATTGATAAGGCGTTTGGTTCTGGAGCAATAATGCGCCTTAATGGTGATGATTTAAATAACATCCCAGCAATTTCAACTGGTGCAATAAGTTTGGATCTAGCTCTTGGTGGCAGGGGAATGCCTCGTGGTCGAATCATTGAGGTCTTTGGTCCAGAATCATCCGGTAAAACAACTCTTGCGTTAAACGTTGTTGCTCAGGCGCAAAAGGAAGGTGTTGCTGCATTTATAGATGCAGAACATGCGCTTGATCCAATGTGGGCAAAAAAACTAGGAGTTGATGTTGATGGACTTCTTGTGTCACAACCAGACACTGGCGAACAGGCCTTAGAAATATGTGAAATGCTTGTGCGTTCGAATGCGGTAGATGTTGTTGTAATAGATTCAGTTGCAGCACTTATTCCAAGAGCAGAAATCGAAGGCGAGATGGGCGACACTCATGTTGGGTTACAAGCGCGGCTAATGAGCCAAGCAATGCGTAAATTAACAGGGGCTATTGCTAAAAGTGATTGCATGGTAATTTTCATTAACCAAATCCGCGAAAAAATTGGCGTGATGTTTGGTAGCCCAGAAACAACCCCCGGAGGGAGAGCACTCAAATTCTATTCATCAATTCGTGTTGATATTCGAAGAATCGGTTCCATAAAAGATGG
>JASMLG010000088.1 GCA_030748805.1 Phycisphaerales bacterium
AGTGGTTGTTACTTGTTCTACGCCTTCTGGAATTTGGATATCGCACCCAATTTGGAAGGCCTCTATAAATGGTCTAAAGTCATGTGCCGTTCCGTAAACGGAAATGACTGCTTGTCGCTCTTCATCGAAAACGAGATTAACGACGACGTTTCTTCCTACTGGATGTGTTCGTTCAGAGCCATCTGCGAATGTGTCTTCGTGCATTGCTTGAATTGCAACATACATAAGTTTTGAGGGATGTTTTTGCCACCATATTTCAAAGTGCCAATCGAGAAGTTGCACTGTTGCTTCACCACTTTCGATTGAACTATCAGAAGGATCAACTTGCCATTGCAAGACTGGTGGGTAACCCTCCCAAGGTGCATCTGGAATTTCTGCTTCAGGCGCAAGCGGTTGATCAGGACCAAACTCGCCATATCCAATTTCTTTAGCAATACCTGTTCCCATTGCTGTGTCGGTTTCTGAAAGGATGTTTAGTGAAACGCCATCGCGACCATGATCTGTTACGTCCGCTCTCTTTGCATCTGGTTTATCCCAAGTCACAGAGACACGTTCAACACCATCGATTGAAGTTAGTTCGCGTTCAATTGCACCTGCCATTGCTTGGTGTTCAAACGCCTCGGTTTCTGGTTTCGAAAGTTTTACCATTGCGCGACCGTCAACCAAAGCGACATCTTGAACTGTTCCCGACGCAACTATATCCGCATCCTTTTTTGGGTCGTTCATAGTTTGCAACTTTGACCAAATTATTTCTTCTGTACAAATCATTGCTTACCAATCTCCTACCTAAATAAAGGTTGCCTAACCTTAAAGTTCAAGTCGCACAAGATAACGGAAAAATGGACGAATGTATCTATATTCTTGCACTTTTTTTCACAATAAGTGATTATCGTACCAAAAACCAAGAATCAAACAGGATAAAACGCGGTTTTTTTCTTGAATCAGACAAAGTATATCTATACAGCGTATGATTAGGGAAATGCTAATTCCAATTAAAACCTTATTGATTCTGGTTCTCAATACTGTAGCTCTTTTGACCCTTGAGGAGACAAAAATGCACCTCTATTCTCGTGCTGGTTATGACATTTCAGTTCTATCTGAAGAATTAAAAAAAACACTTCTTGGGAATCTCGATGAAGAAACGATTCGAATCACTCAGAATGCAGGAACAGAAAAACCGTTTTGTGGGACTCTGCTTGATAACAAAAAAGACGGTTTCTACGCCTGCGTTGTTTGTGGACTCCCACTTTTTTCAAGCCAACATAAGTTCACATCTGGAACGGGCTGGCCCAGTTTCTTCTCCCCTTTTGCCCCTGAACACATTGCAACAA
Source organism: Phycisphaerales bacterium (assembly GCA_030748805.1). Next base: position 1,332 of record JASMLG010000088.1, read on the forward strand.
AAGATGACAAGCAATTTGACATGATACGAACGGAAATTCTCTGCGTTCGTTGCGATTCTCATTTAGGACATGTATTTGATGATGGCCCAAAACCCACTGGTAAACGGTTCTGTTTAAACTCCGCCTCGCTGCGCTTTTATGAAGATGGAGATGAGATCCCTGAGCAATCAAAACCGGTTAATACCGAAATTGCTTATTTCGCAGGTGGTTGCTTTTGGGGAGTTGAACATTGGCTCCAACAAGGCGAAGGCGTAATCAATGTCGAAAGCGGGTATATGCAGGGCGAGACGGACAATCCAACATATAAGGATGTGTGTTCAGGGAAAAGTGGGCACGCTGAAACCGCGAAGGTTACTTTCGACCCGAAAGTCATTTCCTTCAAAACGCTCCTCGAAGCATTCTTCAAGATGCACGACCCAACCGAAGTGAATCGGCAAGGACCAGATATTGGGTCACAATATCGCTCAGGTGTTTGGATAACTTCAGAGGATCAACAAAAAGCCGCTGTTGATTTCATTAAGGAATTAGCTGCATCAAAAGCGTTCGACAAACCAATCGTTACCCAAGTTGAACCCGCCGAAAAGTTTTACCTTGCCGAAGATGGTCACCAAGATTACATCGAAAAAACAGGTCGGGCTTGTCATGTTACGAACCCTTGGGAATGACACTAAATTCTGGCTAAGGGGACACCCGCAGCAAGGACGCTTCGACATGATAGCAACTGGCATGTTCGCTTTGCGAACATGTTGTGTGGATGTCCCCGCAGCAAGGACGCTTCGACTTAATAGTAACTGGCGTGTTCGCTTTGCGAACTTGTTGTGTGGATGTCCCCACAGCAAGGACGGTTCTCATTCTTCGTCGGTTTCGTTTGTAATTTGGCGGCGCAGAATCACAAGAACAATGTACGCAAGAAATGTCGATGCGAAAGCGAGTGCATATTGCCCCAATCCAACAGAAACACCTATTGCTGCTGTCATCCAAATACCAGAAGCAGTAGTCATCCCCTGCACACGTCCGCGTGATTGAATAATAGCGCCAGCTCCTAGAAAGCCAATACCTCCAACAATTCCTGCAATTACTCTACTTGTATCCAAACGAACCATTGCTTCTATTCCTGCTGCCTGCTCGGCTGCAGCCAGTTGAAACATGGCTGAAACACCAACAAGTGTAAATGTTGCTGAACCTAAACTTACCAAAGACATTGTTCTAAGTCCCGCTGGCTTACTGCGAAGTCGCCTATCAAGCCCAATAATCGCACCTAGCACCAAAGCCAGTACAAGACGCAACAACATTTCTTGTGTAGTTACGAACATCACTCCATTGTATCCATTTGCTTCATCAATAGTTCTCTCTCTTTTAAAAACTCACTTTCACGATTTGCTAGATGTTGCTTAATTGAATTCAATTGTTGCTCTGCCTCCCTTTTTGCTTTTCGCCCGCCACCTCCATGCCTCGGATCCTCTTCGATTTGCTCAAGATCCATTGCCATTACCAAGGCAACGAAGTCGGCATCAATCGTTGGCTCCCCTGCTGCCGCAGCTACATCGTCTAGTGCGCTTAGTTCTTCGATAATTCTTCTTGTTACTTCGTCTACATTTTCTTGCGGACCAAACATAAATAATGATTCCCTAGTTGCCAACCGTCTTCTTTCAATCGATTCCTCAAGTTCGTCAATTCGATTATGCAATAACTCGGTTTCTTTATTAAGGGGGGCTGGTGGTTCTGGTGGTACAAAACCTTCTAACTTTACTCTGGAACCACGCTTGATTATTTTACAAAACCAACCAGATATTTTGTGTGCTTCCCGCAAACGTCTCATTGCGGTTGGCACAGGTGTAGAACTTCCATGGACAGCGGCATTACCATCTCTACGAATTGCATGCATGCTATCTGCTTGCCTTCTTGGGACAATGCCCCTTCGTTCTAGTGAACCAAGCATCGCACCTAAGTCCTGAGATATATCACCCTGCATCTGTAAACTAGTCAACTTCTTAGCCATGGTCTCAATCATCAAACGAAGTTTAAACATACAAGATGCAGGATCGGAATGCACGTAATCCTCTGCTTGTTTCGCCAACTGCGCTACTCGTTTATCGTAACTTTCTAAGAAGTGAAAATTTGTTTCGTAATTATTCACTTCACTTCAACCCTTGGTCTTAGCATTGATGCAATAACTCTTGCATTAACGCAGCATTTCTGAAAATCTTCAGGAGAAATATCAATAGCAGACGCAAGCATCGAAGCCCAACGAACTTCGAGGGGTTTCATGGTTCGATCAGCATAAGAAATCATCATCACACCAGTAAGAATTTGTTCTGCAAGTTCTTTTGGTAGTTGACGAACTCCAGATAAACAATCAATCAGTGTTTTGTTGCCTATATTTTTTTCTTCTTTTGCCTTACGGCAATCATTTTCTGTAAAACCAAGAATTGCTTGAGCATATAAACCAGTTGCAGATTCCTGAATTGCCGGCATATCTTCGCCTGCAACTGCCATCGATCGCGCTGACAGAAACCAAAGCGTCGCGACTTCGATTGACTCGGAGGGGCTCATACCCATATCCTAGATATAGCAAATTCTTGTGAAAGATGAGTTATTAGATAAAACGCCATTTTTTGTGTTTAAACCTAGCCCACGTGAACAATATCATGAAAATAGCAAGAAATAAGTGATAAATGAGCATTGTAGCCGTAAGAACAAAGCTTGAATTTCACGTTTTTCCTGTTTATTTCTGCATTTTTTTATATGTTTTTTGGATTTTTCGTGTACATTAATGGCAGGAAAGGGTAACTTAGTTACCAGTTGGAAGAGAAACAAGCGTTTGGATAGCGCGCAGAAGTAAAGAGAGAGAACGATGAAAAAACTATTGGTGGCAGGACTGCTTGCATCATTCGCTACATCTGGTGCAATGGCAAGTGTGATTTACAGTCAAAGTTTTGAAAACGATGATTGGCTGGGTGGTAAATATTATGACTACGGTGATTCTTCTACTGATCACTGGTTAGTAAACAACGCTGGTGAAGCAGCCGTAAACGGTGATGGTTTCAATGCTTGGTATGAAAGTACTGGAGGTGTTGGCCTTACTGACGGTGACTACGTTGGTGTCACCGACTACACTGGTAATACAGGTGGCATGTACGACGGTAACAATGCTTACCAAATGTCAGATACAGATGGAATCATGAGTTTATTCTTCGATGATTTTGGTTCTGGTGTTAATGTATCTTTAGCAATCTTTATTGCAAGTACTGGATATGAGGACGCTGACTCCCTAACAGTTTCATACGGAAGCGATGTCCTACTTCAACTTGGTGGCAATGAGGATGATGGCGTTGCTTTAGAAAACGCAGCAGGAACTTGGATAATTCTTGATGCGTCCAATGTTTCCGGACAACTATCAATTTCATTCAACTCAAACTCAGGATCTGAAGCAGTATTTATTGATGCAGTTTCAATCTCTGCAATTCCTGCTCCAGGTGCACTTGCACTTATTGGAATCGCTGGTCTCGCTCGTAGACGTCGACGTTAATCGACGCCAACAATAAAACTATCCAAATTAAAAAACCCTCTGCTTGCAGAGGGTTTTTATTTTAAGTAACTACTTAGAAAACCATTATGGACAAGCACCCCAAGCACTTATCAATTCGATAATGTCGTTCACTTCTACCGATCCGTCGCCACTAAGGTCTGCGGGGCATCCTTCAGGACAAGAAACTTCTTCGTCGTCACAGAGAATCATCGCTCCTTGGAATAAACCACCTGCTTCAATACAAGCGCCTTCCGAAGCGGCCATAATGCATATATCAATCATGCAGCAAGCGCCAGCATCGGTTCCAAAGCATTCAACCATTTGGCAGGCCGTATCTTCGCCGCTATATGTACCACCACCTTCAAGGCAATCGTTATGTGTCATTTCCCAACAAGCAACACCTCCACAGCATGCGCCTAGCCCAGAAGAACAACCTTGTATTTCACCATTAATTGTTGGTTCGATGCCAGAAAAATCTTCAATAACATCACACACAAGATTCACGCAGATGGTGGGGCTATCAAGTATAACAGTACAATTTGAAGTCATCTCAATAACACCACTCCCTCCAACACCGTCACAATCACTGTCTGCAACGTTAGTATCAAAAGTACACTGATTAAAAGTCACATCACTTGAACTTCTAATGTTTGCAGCGCCGCCTGACTCCAAGCAACTATTATCTGTAAATATTGTGTTAGAAATTGTTGCGTCTCCGCTTGAATAACTATACCAAGCACCGCCTTTGTTAGAAGAGTTATCCGTGAATGAACAATCTTGTACTAGAACGTTGGAGTTTTTGTTATATAGACCACCCGCGTTTGCTGAAACTTCATTCCCAATAATATCTGAACTGGTTATATTGAAATCACCCGTACCGTCCTTAACATAAAGTCCGCCACCATTATTTGCTAAATTGAACTGAATAGAACAATTTGAAATTGATCCATCGCTGGTTTTTAAGTACACACCTCCACCAGCTCCTGAGGAGGTATTTCCGTTTATTGTAGAGTTGTTTAGGTTAAGGGTACCTGATTCGACATATATTCCAGCACCAAAACCACTTGAGTTGTTGCTTTTAATAATACAGTTGTTAATCGTTGGGGCTGCCCCATTAATATAGATTCCTGCTCCATCCGAAGCAGAACCATTGCGAATTGTAAATCCTTCAAGAACAGAAGTTGTGGTTTCTTCTGTTGCAAAACTGACCACCGGTGCACCTGAAGAAAATAAACCATCTATAAATACATTGTCTGGTATCCCACTCTCGCTAGAAATCGTAATTGCCTTACCAAGAAAGTCAATCGTCTCAAAGTAAGTATCATCACTCACAAGCACAATATCACCATCAACTGCAACGTCAATTGCCTCCTGAATGTGAGCGTACTCTGAAGGGACTAGGATTGTTTCAGCTACAGCAACGCTTGAAATAACCGCTGCAACAGCACTAAGAAAAATGTTCAAATACCTCATAGCAATGCTCCTATTGTCTTCTGATTCAGTAATGTACTGTCAATACTACTGTTACGTTCAATTAATGCAAGTGTTACAAACCGTTTTATCGCCACCAAAACGTTACAAATGAACCTTTTTCAATCAATAAACAACAGTTATTGCATTTTGGTGGAATAGGTAAGTACTTATAGGTCGTTGTTTTGATAACATCACAACATATAAAAAAGAGTGTTTGCCCTATGTAGATTTAGAGCAATAACCAATAAGCCAAGGATGGCATCACTTCAGAAAGGATTCAGTAAGACAAATGGACGCTTTTTCAATTGACGGTGGACAACGACTAACAGGAAAAATATCAGTTGATGGATCTAAAAATGCAGCCCTTCCACTTCTAGCGGCAGGATTACTAACAAACGAGCCCATTAAATTTGATGGTATCCCTTATTTATCTGATATTTCTAACATGGTCAACCTGCTTAATGAACTTGGGTGTTCAAATAAGCAAGACAGTGATCAAATTGAAATAAAAACTGTAGACGAATCCCAATCCCATGCTAGGTACGACATCGTCCGAACTATGAGAGCTAGTGTTTGTGTACTTGGACCACTTCTAGCAAAACGTGGTGAAGTTCGTGTCTCGATGCCTGGAGGATGTTCTTTTGGTGACCGTCCAATTGACTTACATCTTCGCGGTCTAGAAGAATTAGGCGCAAAGATTCACTTAGAGGGTGGCGATATTATTGCACGCTGCGACCGTCTCAAAGGTGCAACTATTTTTCTTGGTGGACCTTTTGGGTCAACTGTTCTAGGTACTGCAAACATAATGAGCGCGGCAACCTTAGCCAATGGAAGAACCGTCATCGAACAAGCAGCTTGTGAACCAGAAATCACAGACCTTGCTTTATTATTAAATAAAATGGGCGCAAAAATATCTGGCGCAGGGACTCCTCGCATAACTATTGAGGGAGTTGATGAACTCGGAGGTGCAGCACATACTATTATGCCTGATAGGATAGTTGCGGGAACTTGGGCAATTGCCACAGCGATCACAAATGGAGATGTATTGATAGAAAACTTTCCTCTTGACCATCTTCTTGCAGTTACCAACATCCTTTCTACAATTGGTGTCAATGTACATCAGACAGATCTCTCACAAGATCCCAAATCTTGTACGGTACAAGTTGTTAGCAGTAGTAATTTGAACCCTGTAATGTTTACAACTCAACCATTCCCTGGCTTCCCAACAGATTTGCAGGCACAAATGATGGCACTTCTTTGTTTGTCAAACGGAAATAGCATCATCACTGAGAAAATATACCCAGAAAGGTTTATGCATGTACCTGAACTCAGCAGAATGGGCGCGAGACTAGTTAAACAAGGTTCCACTGTTATTGTTCAGGGTGTCGATCGATTAATCGGAGCACCTGTAATGGCGAGTGATTTACGCGCATCTGCGAGTTTAGTAATAGCTGGACTTGCCGCAGAAGGAGAAACTATTATAAGTCGTGTTTATCATCTAGATCGAGGTTATGCGAATATGGAAAAAACTTTGACAGAACTTGGAGCAAACATAAAACGATTTGATGACACTCAAGTCATAGACGGATTACCTCTTGTCGAGACGGCTCCTGCAAAGAAACTCATACAAACCGACAGCTGAAGCAACTGCAACATTAATAGAAGGAACTTTCGGTGTCATTGGAATCTCTGCAATTTCATCACATAATTCCATCGTAGTAGAAGAAAGGCCTGATTTTTCTTCGCCCATTATTAATCCAAATCGATTGCTAGGTTGTATTTCCCATATTGGTTTTGAATCCACTGATGTTTCACACCCAATTAAGGTAAGTTCAAGTTCTTGCTTAAGTAACTGCAATTCCAATTTCCAATCATCTACGAATGCCCATGGCAATGAAAGTACATGCCCCATCGAAACCCGTATTGCTTTTCTATAGAGAGGATCGCAGCATCTTTGATCAAACACAAGAGCGTCTACTCCGAAACCGGCTGCATTTCTGAACAGCGCACCCATATTGTCAACGTTTGTAATTCCTTCAGCTAACAGTAAAGACACTCTCTCTTTATCTTTCAATTGTTTAATCAAGTTGCCAACTTTCATTGATGATTCTGAGGGGCGATGTGCTGCTGCTAGAACACCTCTATGAATATGAAATCCGGTTATCTTCGTCATGAGTGAAACATCAGCAACGTAAACCGGAACATCTAAATTGGAGAACACAGGAGCAAGACGTTCACATTTCTCTGGCGATAAAAACAAAGAATGAATATTCCAATCAGTAGAAAGCAATCTCCTAACTACCATTTCTGATTCGACCATGAATAAATGTTTGCGACCTCGCAAATCAGCATCTTTTATATTTCTGTATGGATCGATTCTTGGATCATCTAGGGATGATATTATTGAGATGTTTGGGTAACTGTGTGCCACAGAGACTAGTTGGGAAAGTCATCAGGCATCTGTTTTTTGATTTCCTCAATTGCCTTAATGAATACTGATTCGTTTTCTTTAAGTGTCTTTGCAATTGCTGCAGCATCTTCTGGTGCATCTGGATCTAATGAAGCTACTGATAACTCTGAAGCTGTTTGTCGAAGTTCAGAAAGAACTGCCCTGAGTTGCCAAGAAGCATTATTAAGTTGTTCGTAGATAATATCTTTATCTTTAGGTCTATATATTAGTTTCCAAGGACTTCCTGCAATCTCTTCGATTAGGCCTTTAGCTCTTTCAGTAATCGACTCAACGTTATTAACAATATTTGAGATTTTGGAAGACCATGATGGGGCTCTCTTTTGGTAGGTCTTACTTATTGACTCAAGTGATTTCATCGATTCCTTTAGGGATGACATCGCATGTTCAACATTTGGCAGAACATTTTTGCGTACATCTTGCACTGCTGACTTTACATCAGACAACGTATCACTCATTTTACTTGGCAAGTCACGAGAGTCGGTCAATATCGTTGATACTGACTCCTGCCAATTTGGCCAAGCCGTTTCTGTTGAACTCACTATTGAATCAATAGATTTTAGTGCACTATTTGCTGAATCGATTGAATCTCTAATCGATTGAGCTTCTTCAAAACCAATTAATAAATTAAGAGCTCCTTTCTCTTCTGAAATTACTTCACTAATTATACGAAGTGATTCAAGTGTTTTCGAAATATCAACCTCTGCATCCAAGCCGACAAATTGACCGATTAAAGTGTCTGAAACTCCAATAAGTTCTGTTTCACTTGTAGCAAGGACTCCATTGCCGACACTTGTTATTTCTAACCATGCTCCTGTGCCAAGTAAACCCACTTGCGTGTGAATGTCTGCGTTGGAATATAGTTTGTATTGGTTATCTATTTCAAACGTTACATCAATTGAAGACGTAGGAGTTTCACCCTCTACTCTAGGATTTACAAGAGTAACTGAGCCAACAACGACACCACCAAGGCGAACTTTTGATCCCACGGTTAGCGTTCGGATTCCTTGTGAAACTGTAAATGAGACCTTGTATGATTTAGAGGTGCGTGTATAGTTTTCCCAAGCATCAGTAAGAATCGAAAAAACAACCAATCCTATAATCAAAGTGATAGATACGAACAAACCTGCTCGAATATTGTTTCGTCTTTTATTTCGCACTTGTGACATTTGTCAACTACTCCTTTGTGGAATGTATAGATGGACCTTTAGACAATCTAGGCGCGCTAACTCCCAACAAGTCCTCAGCATAACTAGTTTCTTCCTTCCTGCGTGTAATTGGTCCATCTGCATCACCTCGTAAGAACTGTCTGATCAATAGTTGTTTTTTGTTAAGTTCGGTCAAAGTTTCTTCTGGCCAATCGCGAAGTTTTTCAAATTCTTCTCTTGTATCAACCATCAACATTTTCCCTTTGTCTAACATTGACATGCGATCTGCAATGACGAATGCAGAGTCCATTTCATGTGTAACAACAACACTAGTCACTCCTGCCTTCTTTGCCAGATCCAAGATAAGTTGATCAACACCTGCACTTGTAACTGGATCAAGACCAGCAGAGGGTTCATCATAAAAGAGCAACTTCGGGTCGAGTGCTAGGGCACGTGCAAGACCTGCGCGTTTCTTCATCCCTCCGGAAATTTCCGATGGGTATTTGTCGGCAGCATCTCTAAGACCAACCTGTTCAAGTTTAATTTTCACTATGAACTCGATTATGTCAGTATCAAGATCTGTATGTTCCCTTAAAGAAAGAGCAACGTTATCAGCAACTGTCATTGAATTAAAGAGTGCACCTGACTGGAACAATATCCCAAATTGTCTGCGAACTTTATTCAGACCATGCTCATCGAGATTTGCTAAATCCTCTCCAAATAATTTTACAGTCCCCTCATCTGGAATAAGAGCACCAATCAAGTGTCTGAGAATTGTTGATTTACCAGACCCAGAGCCACCCATAATCACAAGTACTTCTCCATCATAAACATCCAAATCTACTCCATGGAGAACTGTCTGATCACCAAAACGGCAAACAAGATTTCGAACTGAAATGACGGAATCGCTATCCACTTGATTTTAATCCTCCTTTTCCACGTAGACAGGATACACTAGGTCACCATTATTCTCGTCATGAATCCTGAACCATTTGAAACGATTCGTAAAAATACTAGAACCATCTGATTCGTCAAAAAGCAAGTACTCTGCTGTCAATTGAACATCCTTCCTGTTTGTAAACTGAAGTACATACTCAAGTTCTGCTTCAATCGGCACCATTCCAAGAAAAAGTTTATCGCTTTCAATTGTTTGTTCACCAACATCTTGATTCAGAGCTCCTGCTAACAATCTCCCATAACGAACATTTAAGGTATCAAAGAATTTGGTTGATTCTTCGTTCGTGCTTGGATTAGTAAACATTGATTCAAATGAGTTGACGTCTCCCCCATTCTGAACATCTAAAATTGCATTAATTGGCCCAATTTCAATTTGATTCCTAACATTAATGTCCCACCAATATATTCCTCCAGCCCATAAACCAGTCATCAACGATCCAAAAAGCACAGCAAACCAGGCAAGTCGAACCCCTCTGGTATCTCCTTTTGCGTTTATGTCAACAAGTGCTCTGATACCAAGCAAAACAGCTGCAACTGTAAATACTGGACAGAATCCAATTGCACTTAAAACTGCAATAATCGACCACGGATTTAATTTCTTTTTCTCCATAATTAAGACGTTGGTTCCGAGACAACTTCATCTTCTTTTTTATTTTGTTCCGACTGAGAAGTATCACAGTATGATCCCTTTGGAAAGGCAATATCTCCATTCTTGTCATCTCGAATAACAATACAATCAATGTGTAACGAAACTTCTAAACCACTTTTTGGCAATATCTCATACATACACTCTGCCGTTACATCAGTCGTTTCAAAGACAATCGGACAGCAAATAATCAATGAACAAATTAGTGCGACTGTTGCTAGTCCACTTCTCTTAGTTGTATCTTGCTCAATTGATGTTTCTTCAAACGTCATCATTATTTGCCGCCTTTTTATCCTTATTAATAACTTCTGTTG
>JASMLG010000089.1 GCA_030748805.1 Phycisphaerales bacterium
TCACAACTTAAACTTAGTGGAAGAACCTTGCCGGCGTAAAACGCACCGTCTTTTGTGAGCACTTGTTCTTTTGCTCTCCCCACACCAAGAATCGCAACCTCAGGGTAATTGATAATTGGAGTAGTAAACATACCACCATAACTACCAACATTGGAAATGGTAAACGTGCCGCCGGAAAGTTCTTCTCGTTTAATTGTTCTCTCTCGACACTCCATTGCAAGCCGAGTGGTTTCATCCGCAAGTTGCACTGGTGAAAGTTTATCCGCATCCTTTAAAACAGCCACCATCAATCCTTGATCAGTGTCTACCGCACAGCCAATATTTATTACGCTATGAATTAATATCTCTTCAACAAAATCATCAACGGTAGAATTGAGCGTGGGGTGTTTTTTTAGCCCTCTGGAAACAGCAGTCATAATAAACGGGAGCAAACTAAACTTACGTCCCACCAAATCACTTAACGCTTGTCTTCTTTGATCAAGTTTTGTTACATCTGCTTCATCAACTACTTGGAAATGAGCTGCAGTTTTCAAACTGTGTGTTAATGCCTCCGCTATTTTTCGCCGAATCCCTCGGAATGGTATTCGCTCAAGAACGCCTTCTTGTGAAACACTTACTCTTGTGGCAAGAGGCGTCGATTCTTTTTGTGGTTCATCAATTTGTTTGGTCGTACTGGGAACGGTGGTTGGAGAAGCGTGAGCCTCAACATCTGAAGCTGTGACACGACCACCTCTACCAGTAGGTGTAACAGAGTTAATATCAACCTGAAGATCTCGAGCAATCTTTCTAACAGCAGGAGTAGCCATCGCCTTTGATGTTGAACCCGCGGCTTCTATGCGTTCTGTTCTAACAAAACTTGAAGGGATACTCATGCTGTCCTCAACAGAACCAACTACACAACCAGTATCAGGCGAGGAATCATTGTCATCCGATTTTGGAGTTGAATCGCTTCCAACTTCATAATTAACAAGAATGCTGCCAACCCTAATAATTTCTCCCTCGCTACCATTAAGGGAAGCAACAACACCTGTCCATGGGCTTGGAACTTCAACAAGCGCCTTATCGGTTTCCATTTCTGCAAGCGTTTGATGTTCTTGTACTGTTTCGCCAACAGAGACGCACCATTTGATAAGCTCGGCTTCATGTACTCCTTCCCCTAAGTCGGGTAGGATGAAGTGAGATTTATCATCTGGTTGTTTTGTAGACATAATTAATATGCAAGTGTTTCGTTAATTGCTTTACCAATACGATCTGCATCGGGGAGATATTCAAGTTCCAACTTGTAGTATGGCATGATGGTATCAAAACCACAGACCCTTTGAACAGGTGCTTCTAAACTCAAAAAACAATGCTCCATGATTCCTGTAGCGATTTCTGCTCCAAGCCCACACGTTTTAGGTGCTTCGTGCACAATCACGCAACGTCCTGTTTTCTTTACAGATTCAGCGATGGTATTCATATCGATGGGGGAAATTGTTCGCAAATCAATGAGTTCGATTGACTGGCCACTCGATTCAATAGCGTTCATGCATTGAATAATAGTTGCGCCCCAAGAAACCATGGTTAATTCATCGCCTTCACACACGACTCTGGCTTCACCGATTGGCACCATGTATTCATCTTCTGGAACTTCTTCTCTGAACGCGCGATAGATTCTCTTTGGTTCAAAGAAAATGACTGGGTTTGGGTCGCGAATTGCGCTAATCAATAAACCCTTCGCATCGTACGGCGATGAAGGCATTACAATTTTTAGGCCAGGTGTGTGTGTGTAAATCGCCTCTGGGCTGTCACTATGCAACTCTGGTGCGTGTATGCCTCCACCAACAGGAACGCGCAGTGTAAGTGGGCACGTGATACCGCCGCGCGTTCGGCTGTTAAACCTTGCAACTTGATTTGTAAGTTGATCAAACGCAGGACCCATGAAACCCTCAAATTGGATTTCAGGTATAGGTATGAGACCCGCCATTGAAAGCCCAACCGCTGTTCCGACTATTCCCGACTCTGCAAGAGGTACGTCAACAACTCTGTCACCACCAAAGCGTTGAAACAAACCCTCAGTTGCTCTGAAGACACCTCCGTTTAAACCAATATCTTCTCCAAGCAAAATAATGTGATCATCTTTTTCCATTTCTTGGATAAGAGCAAGGTTTATTGCCTGTACAAGAGTCAAATTTGCCATTACTGAACCGCCCCCTCTTGTGTTTCTGATTTAATTTGAGATGGGTTTTGACCAATGGAACTGGTGCGCAGAGTTTGACGCTGCTTTTGCAATTCGGGAGTTAATCCAAGATACATAGAATCAAAAATGTCGTTAGTAGTTGGCGCATCAATTTCTTCAGCAATTTTTACAACCCCAGCAACAGTTTTTTGAGCAATATCGAGTTGTTCTTCTTCCATCGCGGAAGTCCAAAGATCCTTGCTTTCAAGATATTTACGAAGGCGAATAATTGGATCGCGTTTTTTCCACATTTCAAGTTCGTCTGCGTCTCGATATCTCCTTGCATCATCTGCGGTAGTGTGATCGCCAAGTCGATAAGTTTTTGCTTCTATAAAAGTCGGCCTGTTGTTTTCTCTAGCATTTTTAGTTGCATCTCGCATTACCTTGACCATCGCAAACAAGTCGTTGCCATCAACTTGCACACAATCCATTCCATAAGCAAGGCCCCGTTGAGCGACGGTTGGTGCTGAACACTCGATTTTTGTTGGCGTTGAAATTGCCCAACCGTTATTTTGACAAACAAAAACAACAGGAAGGTCAAGGTTTGCAGCAAAGTTGGCTGCTTCATGAAAGTCACCCTCGCTAGTAGCGCCGTCGCCAAAAAACGTGCAAGCAATCGAACCATCTTTTTTGTATTTGCCTGCCCAAGCCAAACCAGCTGCATGAAGCATTTGTGAACCAATTGCAATTGCAAGGGGGGTTACATTGCATTCATCGATTTGGTTTCCTCTTTCATCACCCATCCAGTGAAGTAGAATTTTTTCCATTGGTAAGCCACGCCAAAAAAGACCAGCATTTTCTCGGTAGCAAGTTACCATCCAGTCCTTTTTTTGCAATACGTATGCTGCACCAATAGAAGGAATTTCCTGTCCTTTGTTTTCTGGGTACGTACCCATTCGCCCAGAACGCTGTAATTTGAATGCAATCTCATCAAAATGTCTGCAGACAAGAATGTGTTTGTATATTTCGACAACATCGTTGTCTGGAATTAGACCCTCGCCCAAAGACGAATCAAAATTTCCTTTTTCGTCGAGTATTGAAATGCATTTAATGTTTGTTTCAAATACGGTTTCAACCGGCATGTATACCCAGCTCCTGAGTACCTGAAATACGCTGCTTAGCAATATCAACAGCTGCAGCGTACGTTGATGACACTTCTTCACCACGTTTAAGAATCTGTGTAGTTGTTTCAAAAATCTCATCGTTCTTAGATTGCAAAAGGTCACCACTCATTCCTAGGTGCATTCCAGCAAGATGGATTAATCCACCGGCGTTCACTACAAAGTCCGGTCCATAAATAATTCCAGCTGTCTTTAGTGCAACTGCGTCCTCTTCAGGATCTCCAAGAATGTTATTTGCTGCTCCACAAACAATTGAACATCGTAAATTTTGGATTACCCTGCCATCTAAAACACTTCCAAGAGCACATGGGGCAAGAATGTCACATTCAGCGGTAAGAATGTCAGCGTCATGCATCGGTGTGCAACCGTAAGTGTCAACCACGAAATCAAGATTTTTCTTTTTAATATCAGCAACGAATATGTTTGCACCAGCTTCGGTGAGAAGTTTGCACAAGTTTTGCCCGACGTGTCCAACGCCCTGTATTGCAACAGTGACACCAGAAAAGTCGTCACCACGTCCTGCGTGCAACAAACAAGCCCGCATGCCATGGAATGTGCCCATTGCAGTCCACGGTGATGGATCTCCGCCGCGAGAAACGGTTTCGCCGCCCATTACGTGATTTGTTTCAGAAGCCATCCAATCGATGAATTGAGTATCGACGCCAACATCTTCTGCGGCAATATATGCGCCGTTAAACGTGTCAACAAACCTGCCCATTGCTTTGGCTTCGTTTTCAGTTCTTTGATACTCACGATGAGGCATCATGATGACACTTTTGGCACCGCCCATCGGTAGGCCTGACACCGCTGCTTTGTAAGTCATTCCCTTTGACAAACGCAACACGTCGTACACCGCATCTGCTTCCGACTCGTAGTACCAGCGGCGAGTTCCACCAAGCGCGTTGCCCAGTGCAGTCGAGTGTATTGCAACAATCGCCTTTAGTCCCGTTTCAGGATCGCGGTGAAAGCAGAGTCGTTCGTGACCTCGGTCGACGAGTTGTTCAAAAATAGAGTCGTTGTCATGCATGATGTGTATATCGTAAATGAATTAATGCGCTGGGGTTTTCTCTTGCTGTTGAAGGTAGAGTGATCCTCCCCCAAACTGTTGAATACTCTCTTGATCACAAACCTTTCCTTTTCCTCGAACGTTCATATCCGGAGTACTTTCCGGAATATAAAAACCAGCGTTTGGTAATGACTCACCAAATTCCCATGCCTTTTCTGCTGCTTTTAGCATGGTTGCGTCTGGGTTTTGGCGAAGTGCACGTAGCCAACCGTTGATTTTGTAAGTTCCATAATTCATGATGTAGTCAAGCATTGCTCGGTCATGTGCAAGTTGCTTTTCGTCAAGCCCATTTCGGATATTCATATCCATCTTAGAGATAGAACACGCCATAGAGTGAATCCAGATAGAAATCCAACTTAAACGGTATTGTGTTGTTTGGTTTGTAATCAGTGCTTCTTCTTTTTCTTTGAACATCAACTTAACCTGATGCGAAAATTCACGAATGTGGTTAGAAAGCGTTTGCGAATGTGTATTAAGCGAAACGTCTACCGCCGTAATTTTTGGTGCAGCACGTCTTATGCCAAGGAATAATTCCATACCGATCTTCATTGCAGCGCCAAGGTGTTTCATAGGAGCCGCTTTCACGCCAAGCATAAACTCACCCAGTTGCTTTGACCCGTATGCAAAGACAAAACTGTGCATCACTTCGTTAGCGCCCTCAACGATTGGGTTGATTCGCGAATCGCGCCAAAGTCTTTCGACTTCGTTTTCGGCCATGTACCCCTCGCCGCCCATAATTTGCATTGCCTCGTTTGTGCAACGGAAGCCATACTCGGAACAGAACACCTTACAGACAGCGGTTTCTAGCATAATGTCTTCGTCATCGCGATCGACCATGCCAGTTGTGACGTAGAGCATCGCATCCATAGCCCAAACAAAAGCACCCATTCGTGCAAGCCGTTCCTTTGTCAGTTCAAACTCGCCAATTGGTCTATCAAATTGGTATCGATATTGTGCCCACTTAATTGCTTGTTCATAAGCAGCAGCGCCAGCACCAACCATGCCAGCTGCAAGGGTGCACCTTCCCCAGTTTAAGCAAGTTAACGCCAACATTATCCCCTTGCCTTCTTTATGTAGCAAGTTTTCGCGCGGGACCCTAACGTTTGTAAACCTAATCCGACCTTGCCACGTGCCGCGGATTCCGCACTTTGCGCGGTTGCGACTGAATATTTCAACACCCTCCATGTCGGGAGAAACAATTAACGCGTTAAAACGTTCTTTTGTTTTTCCGGTTTTTGGGTCGGTCATTTTATATTTAGCCATTACGGTAAACATGCAGGACTGTGCAGCAGAAGTAGCCCACTTTTTTTCACCGTTGATGATGTAATATTTACCACACTCGGAAAGTTCACACGTTGTGTCTTGACCTTGGGCATCGCAACCGACATTTGGTTCAGATAAACAAAATGCACTGAGGGCTTCATTTGCAATTTTTGGAAGCCAGAATTGTTTTTGTTCTTCGGTTCCAAAAAGTGTGACTGCGTTGCAACCAATTGAAAGGTGGGCAGAAGCCATAACTGCGGATGAACCACAAGCGCGACCGATTCGTTCAAGCACACGGTTGTAACTCGTAACTCCGAATCCTTGTCCACCGTATTCTTTTGGAACAATCATTCCAAAGACGCCCATTTCAAAGTAACGCTTGATAACCCATTCGGGTATTTCCTGGTTTTGATCAATTTCTACTGCTGGATGTTCATTTTCAAAGTATGCATCGAGTTCTTCAAGTAACTTATCACAGCGTTTGCGTTCTTCGGCTGGTTCTTCTGGATAAGGGAAAATCATATCTTGTCGAAGATTACCCCAGTAAATGTTCTTGACGAAACCCATTGTTTCAGGGTCTGGTCCGAGCATCTCTTGTGCCTTCTCAATTTGCTTGAGGTCTTGTTCGGAGACGTTCTTAAGTTGACTTGCAAGGTCTGGCTTACTCATAATTTTGTTTATCCTTTAGACAAAAAAGTATCTAGTTTTTCTCGGGCAACGCTAGTATGTCGAAGCCGAACCAGTTCACATTGTTCGAGAGCAACGGCTGCCGCCCAGCCCTCGCTGATACCAATTTCTATAGCACGAAACACACTATCTGCTGCTTCAGTATGTTCAATTTCTTCTTTAGCAGTTTCAAGTGCAGTCGAATATTTATCTGAATGACTTGGGTTTATTGAACAAGGGTGTTCACCAGTTCTTTCATTGCTAGTTACCCATTTTTCTGCTGCGGTTTGTAAATCGTCAGGCGTTTCAACAAATTCGTTGATTAATCCTGAAGGAATATCCGAAATCATAAACGGAGTACCTGTTGCAGTTGCTTTGATAGCAGCAACTGAATCTATTCTAGCTGCGAGCATTTGGGAACCTCCCCATCCTGGACAAATTCCAAGCCCAGCTTCTGGTAGACCTACAGGATATGGTTTTCCTTTTGAAGTTGTCTTTGAAGCAATTAAACCATCGCAGTGCATTGCGATTTCAAGACCACCGCCAAGTGTTGCGCCGTTCAGGCAAGCGACGGTAGGGTATGGAAGCTTAGATAATCTTCCGAAAACAGTGGTCCCGAACGCTAGATAGGCATGCAATGCCTGATCATCAAGCGAATCAATTTCAACAAGGTCTGCTCCAGCGACAAAGACACGGTCGCAGGCACTTCGCAAAATCAAACCAGTAACGCTGTCTAATTGATCTATTGAATCTAAAGTAGAATTGAGTCGTTGGATTAGGTTACGGTCAAGCACAACAACTGACCTATCCCCTCCATCTAGCCATAATGTGACTATACCAGTATTGCTAACCTCATAATTCAACGTGTTTTGTTGTGTTGTGGTGGTCATAATATCTTTCTAAAACCCCATTTTTACGTGATTTAGGCACTACGCCGCGCCCCTCATTGTACCCGAAACCATACCCAACCGTTGTTGTGGACAGTCACTAAGGGAATGTCCACAAAATAAGGGGAAAAATCAACTTGTGGCGTTATATTCCTTGTTTTTCCCGGAAACCAGGATGGCTGTCCCAAGGGACTGTCCCCATTATTTGGTGTATAAAGGTCGTAGGCGTGATTGCGCTTCGTTGCCTGCAATTATCTCAGCAGATAGATTGGCGGCTTTTTGAAGAATGTCATCTTCCAACGATCCATCAATCGCGTTTAACCAGTGTTTTGTTGTTGCAAGAGCCTCTTTGCCACCCTTGGCTAAGTTATCTGCAAAACTGTTTACAGCTGTAGACAAATCATCAACATCACACAGATGAGTTGCAAGCCCCGACTCAAAACCTTGTTTACCCGAAATAGTACCACCGGCAAGTAACATTGCCCTTGCCTTACCGGCGCCAATTTTTTTAATCAGCCATGGAGCAACAACTGCTGGACAAACTCCTAGATCGACTTCCGGGTAACCAACTTTTGCTTCAGCATGAGTAAACGCAAAATCACATACAACCATCAAACCGCATCCACCCCCAATAGCTGCTCCTTGAACTCTGGCAATTGTTGGAACAGGTATACGTCGTATGCGTTGAGATACGCCACCAAGACCACGAAGCATCTCTCCCATTGCTGTTGGATCATCAATCACTCCCTTTAAGTCCATTCCTGCGCAGAATGATTTGCCTTCTCCGCCAAGAATCATGACCCTCATTCCGTCATTTTTCTCAACTTCATCAAGCCCTGAATGAATTGCATCTATCATTTCTCCCGAAAGCGCATTGTGTTTCTCAGGTCTGTTCAGTGTGAAGGTAACGATGTTGTTTTGTTCGGTAATGTTTATCATTTGTGTAGGGTATGAATTATGTTGGATTCATGCGAATTAATTTAGCTAGAGCTTCACCAGGATCTGCCTGTTTCATCAACGATTCGCCAACTAGGACTATGTGGACACCATGAATCCTTAATTTGTCTAGGTCTTCTGGCTCAACTATTCCTGACTCACTTACTACTATACTTGGATCATCGACAACGTCAATCATTCTGACTGTGTGGTTAATATCCGTTTTCATTGTCTCTAAATTTCGGTTATTTATTCCTAATAAGCAATATCCTGCGTGTGGAAATCCGACATATTGCTGCACGTTTAGCAAGTTACCCATGTCATGCGCTTCTAATAAAGTTGTCATTCCTAGTTTTTGGGTAAGAATCAAGTAATCCATCAATTGCCCAGCAGATAGCACCTCAGAAATCAAAAGGATTGCATCTGCTCCTGCAGCTCTTGCTTCCCAAATTTGGTAATCATCTACGATAAAGTCCTTCCGAAGAACTGGAAGTGAGACATTGTCACGAATTTGAGAAATAAAATCCAAACTTCCACCAAAAAACTTATTATCCGTTAGGCAGGAGATGGCGGCAGCCCCATGCTTCTCGTAGCATTTGGCGATGGCAACTGGATCAAAGTCATCTCGAATAAGACCGGCTGATGGACTTTTGCGTTTAATCTCTGCAATGACGCTCGTACTTCCCCTCGTATGCCCGTTTACCACAGCACCAAAAAAGTTTCTTGGTCTATCTTGTGAATTAGCTTCTTCTTTCACAATTTCTAACGGTCGTTCCCCTTTAAGGTTTTCTACCTCTAGAAATTTGTGCTCAATAATTGTTTTAAGTGTTATTGTCATGTTTGTTTCTGTTGCCAAGGGTAACGAGGATGTGCTAGAAGTGGAAGCGGCTACATTGGATTATGTTACTCTCGTCTTAGTTGCCTCTATCTGTATCGGTATTTGGTTCTTTAGGTCTAGACGGTCTACGCTTCCGAGAAATGTAAATATTGACCCAAAAATCACACAAACAACAGCGGTTTTACTATTTGGAGCCATGTTTTTGCTTGGTGGAATTGGCGCTAAGTTTGGGAGTTCTCAGGTTGCAGAACCGTCTTTAGAAAAAACTGCATGGATGTATTCTTCAGCCATGATTGCTCAGATTCCCGTCTTGTTGACATATTTCTTGCTTCACAAGGAGAAGAGATTCGTTGGTATTGTTTACGTTTCGGTAATTACGTACATTGTTTTTGTTCCAGCCGCACTTTCTGTTGCTAGTATTATTCATTCGTTATTTTCGTCATTTGGGTGGGAACAGGCAAATCAAGTTGGGCACGAAACCCTTGCAGAACTTATTGGTCATAAATGGGGTTTAGTGGATTGGGTGGTGATTATCTGTGTTACTGTCGGAGCTGGGATTTTTGAAGAAATTCTGTACCGAGGGCTGATTCTACCGTTTTTTATGTCAATTATAGGTAGAAAAACACCATGGCTTGCAATAACCACTACAAGTGGATTATTTGCTCTGATGCACATAAGCACCTCGATGCCATCAGCTATTCTTGGGTTGTTTATTCTCTCAATTGGGCTGTGCTGGGCAAGAATAAAAAGCGGGGGCATTCTCTCCCCGATATTAATTCACATTACTTTCAACGCAATGAATATCGCATTTGTTTACAGTACGCACTTATGAGCAAACGAGAAGTCATTCTTACTGGCGACACCCCTACTGGTCAGCTGCATCTTGGACACTATGTCGGGTCAGTTCGTCGTAGGTTAGAGTTGCAGGACACACATGATTGCTACTTCCTTTTGGCAAACATGCACGCTTACACGACGCGTTCTGACAATCCAGATGAAATCCACAGCGACACACTAGAAATCGTTCGTGACTATTTGGCAATGGGAATAGATCCAAATAAATCGGCCATACTTTTACAGTCAGAAACGCCAGCAATTGCAGAACTAACTTTTTTGTTTGCCATGTTGCTGCCATTCAATCGAGTGATGCGTAATCCAACCTTGAAAGAGGAAATTAAAGTTAAAAATCTTGGCGAAAACTACAGTTTTGGGTTTCCGTTATATGCAGTTGGACAGACCGCAGATATTCTTGCGTTTCGTGCCCATGCTGTTCCGGTTGGCGAAGACCAAATACCACACATAGAAATTACAAGAGAAGTAGCACGAAGATTTAACAAGTTATATTGTGGGATAGACGAAAATGTCGAAGACGACGACCCAATCATGGAAGAAAAGGGTGTCTTTCCAATTCCACGAGCAGATGTAGGAAGGGTTGGTCGGCTTGTTGGTACAGATGGAATTAACAAAATGAGCAAGTCACTTAACAATACAATTCTTATTACTGACACTCCAAAGAAAGTTAAGAAAAAGCTGGGGCAACTTTACACTGGTCGCCAATCGATGACTGATAAAGGTGATCCAAACAGTTCACTTATGGAGTATGTTGACATTTTTATAACAAACAAGGACCGCGCATCTGAATTGAAAGATAAATATGTTCGTGGCGACAACATTGGCGATGGCCACATTAAAGTTGAAATAGCCGAGGCAATCAGTGAACTGCTTGCTCCAATGCAAGAACGTAGGGCAAAGTACGATGGTGACGATGACACAATTATAGATATCATTCGCGATGGTACCGCTCGAGCGAATGTTAAGACGGAAGAAACGCTAGCCATGGCAAAAGAAGCTGCTGGTTTAGGATTTTTTAGGCGTACAATTGCATTTAAGGAATAAGAAAATGAGAATTCTAATTACGCTTGTGTTTACTTTATTTTTGTTTGCCTGCCAAAATCCACCAGCAAACCCAAAGCTGGCGACGATGCCATATCCAATGGATAAACATACTGCGACATCTGTTCCAATTCAAGTTATACGCACAGAGGAACACATTGACATTATCAACAGTACCGCTGATGACTATATTGGTGCGCAACTTTGGGTTAATCAGCGATATACAATGAAGATGCCACCCTGTCGTGCTGGAACAACAGTACGAATTAATTTATGGAATCTTCGAGATTCATTTGGCGAACAATTTAATGCTGGTGGCGTGTGGAGAACAGACGAACCAACTCGACTTGTAATTGCGGAATTACAAACCTCATCAGAAGACAACCTTGTGGGTTTAGTTGTTATTGGTGAGGATTAACCGCGTGTCGGTTGAATTGCGACCATCACATGATTGTGGTGCTTCTAATGAAGATATAACTGATTTTGCAAAAAAAGTTGTCACAGACACACGAATCAGTGATGCGATTGATGGGTTTGATGTTCCTTTCTACCAAGCGGGTCTAGCAGGATACAGCGATGCAGCGATGCGACTTATTGCAAGGAGCCACGGCTGCCCCCTCTGTGTAACAGAGGCGCTCCTTGACCGTACGCTAATTAGCGGCGGAAAGGGGAGACGAAAAGAAGATCCAGACACTCTTGCAAAAGAGATTGACGAATTACAAGACGGCGACAATAGGGAATTATTTGACCATCCAATTGCCGGTCAAATAATTGGAACAGACCCAAAAGAGATGGCAAGTGGTGCACTAATACTTGTTGATATGGGTTATGACGTAATAGACGTGAATCTTGCGTGCCCTGTTAAGAAAGCCAGAAGGCGAAACCGTGGCGGGCATTTTTTGTCAGCCCCACACGATGCTTGTGAAATACTTTCCTCAGTTAGAAAAGTGGTTCCAGACAATATTCCAACAACGGTAAAACTTCGATGTGGGTGGGATGACAGCGTTGAATCAAAAGACAAGTTTTACTTAGTTTTTGATCACGCGTATTCAGTTGGATACACTTGGACAACAGTTCATCCAAGAACTGTTGAACAACGATATCAAGGACCGTCAGATTGGTCATTCTTGTCAGAGTTAACAACTAATCGTCCAGATGCACTTGTTTTTGGTAGCGGCGATATTTGGTGTGCTGAAGATATTTTTCGAATGATGAAACAAACTGGAGTGCATGGCGTTTCGGTTGCGCGAGGTTGCATAGGAAACCCTTGGATATTTAAGCAAGCACGCGCTTTGATGAAAGGCAAGAAACCACAACTCCCAACAATAAACGAGCAGAGGTTAGTTCTGCTTGAACACCTGTCATTGTGCACTGGACTTCATGGCGAAAAAAAATCAACTCGTCTTATGAGAAAGTTTGGAATCCAATTCTCTAAATATCATCCAGAAACAGATGAAGTAAAGAAAAGCTTTATTCAGACAGAATCAGTTTTGGACTGGAAAAAAGTTATTGATAGGTTTTATCACCGAGATTCAAACTGTTGACGCAGTTTGTCTGTAAGAAGAGACAACACAAATTTAACAGATGAGTTGTTTAATTCTTTCATTGCTGCGGTCTTTCTCAACAGCGTATTTTTTGTTATTGATTGCTTTGAATGTGTTTGGACACCGCAGCCACGTGACCAGGGGTCAAAACCAAAGTTAGCCCTAACTTCGTTGATTAGGCTAATTGTGTCAACCTTTTGTTTGGCATATTTGGTGTTCCATTTTATTAATTCAGCATGTACATTTTCAGTAATAGATTCATCTTTCACATTTGAATCAATCCAATTTGCCAATTCTTGGAGTTGGTTATTGTCTGGAACTTGAGGATACAAAACCCTTTCGACATCCTCGTTTATGAATGGTTTGATTAGAAGCACATACTTGCTCCATCGCTCCATGGCTCTTTTTTCATAGTTCTTACAGAGTTCGGTGTCGCCGTTTAGGACTGCAGAAGAAGCAGAAAAGCGGTCTGTACGATCTTCATCAATATTAGCGATTAAGAAATCGTCTATCTGTGTTACTAATTCATCCGAGGTTTTGACAATGCCAGGAAGGTCAACCCAAACAGTTGAAGGCCAGGGATTGTTTGTTTTTCTTGCGTTTAGCAAAACAGATCGTCGTAAATCCATAACACTTCTTTTCCAAGTATCCCCACGGTTTAATACCGAGAGAGATTCCAAAAGATTATCAAAAAGAGTGTCTGCCTTTGTTGTGGCATCCAGTTGTGCTTGAAGCGCTTTAAGAGGTGAGGGTTTCTCATCGTAGTTTGTGGAATCTAATGTTTGTAATTGCTCTAAATAATCATCAAACACAGCTTTGGCGACAAAAAGGGAGTCGCTTTGCTTGGATGCTCCAAAAGCCCCTTGAAAATCCCCTAGAGTACAAACTGGCTGCACCGAAACTGCCACCATGACCATTGTTCCCAAAACCATATCCACATCATAACCACTATCCTCACCGCGACCGCTGCTTTTCTGCTTTCAAGGTGACGAAGGGCTTGACTGCTGGTTTCTCTGGCTGAGTTCCATAGCGACCGCTGCTTTTCTGCTTTCAAAGTGACGAAGGGCTTGACTGCTGGTTTCTCTGGCAGAGTTCCATAGCGACCGCTGCCTTTCCGCTTTCAAGGTGACAGTCACACTTAAGTTAAGGGCGTGGGTGATATTTTGCGACTACTGCTTTGAGTTGGGAACGGTCAATATGTGTGTATATTTGGGTTGTGCCTATGTCGCTGTGACCGAGTAATTCTTGAACAACCCGAAGATCTGCACCACCTGCAAGCATGTGTGTTGCAAAACTATGTCTTAATGTATGTGGATGAACATCGCCAAGGTCTGCATTCTTTGCCATCCTGCGAATTATCTGCCAGACCGCAACTCGTTCAAGAGGTCTACCTGTATTTGAAAGCAGAAGCCGCCCCTCGTCCCTTCCATCGTCAAAACGCATAAGAGTTGGTCTGAGTTCTTTGGAGTATTGTTTTATTGAATCTATTGCAGGTTTACCTATTGGAACTAAACGTTGTTTATTTCCCTTGCCAGTAACCATGACAACTTTGAGGGTTTCTTTGAAATCATTTGGCTTAATTCCTGCAACCTCACTGGCTCTCATTCCTCCGGCATACATTAACTCAATAAGTGCACGATCTCTTTGCCACAATCGACCAGCCCCATCACTTGCTGACTCGATAAGTTTTTTCATTTTTTGTGGAGATAAGACGTCTGGAAGTTTCTTCCACCTTGTAGGCGTTTCGAGTAATCTTGCTGGGTCGTTTTCGATTCTATGTGATGCTTGTAAAAAACGAAACAACATTCGTATTGTTGAAAGATGCCTTGCCACACTTGATGCTTGTAACCCTCTGTCTCGATGCAAACATCTAATATGTTCCGCTAGGTGTTTTGGTTTTACATCGCTAGCACAACTAATACCAAATGCGGTCAAATCATCTCGAAGTTGATCTAAGTCATGCCGATAGGCATCAAGAGTTGCAGCAGATAATCCAGCCTCAACCCGAAGGTATCCACAAAAATCACGAACCTGTTGGTCGTAGTTCGACAACATGGCTATCGACAGTCATATCTAGGGTTGTGGTGTTGCAAATTCCCGAAAGTTGAACGTACATTGAACACGACTTAAAAGAGCCAAAACAAACACTGCACGCTTGGTCTAACCTACCCAATGTAAATTTACTAGAGCATGCTTCATGACCATCTTCAATGAACGGGCAGCATTGCATATTGGAGATAGAAGAAAATTGGTTATTCATCTTGTTCCACACACTATCGGCAGGATAGGGTGTAGCGATACAGAAAGTAGTTTAATGGACAGTTATCCACGTTTCAAAGGTCATTGAGTAGCAATTGTTGTCATCTGCTGGGAGGTCAATCGAATTTGAAAGTGACCAGTTTGATTCGTCGAAATTTGGAAAAAAAGTGTCACCGTTTATGGTTGTGTGGATTCTTGTTATGTGAAGTTTGTCCGCAAATTCAATTGCTTGTGAATATAGTTCCCCGCCCCCAATGATAAATACTCCACTAGAACCAAATTGCTCAATCGCCTCCTTCAGTGTATGAACAACGCTAGCTCCATCCGCTACAAAATCTTGTTGCCTTGTAATTACCACGTTGGTTCTGTTTGGGAGTGGCTTCCCGAGTGTCTCCCATGTCTTTCTACCCATAACTACCGTTCCCCCAGAAGTTAAATTTTTAAAATGTTGCAAATCAGCTGGTAAGTGCCATGGCATGTCACCATCTCTTCCAATTACAAAATTGTCAGTTATTGCGACAACGATTTCCATTTTTTATACTGCAACCGGGGCTTTAATGTGTGGGTGAGGTTCGTATCCCACAAGTTCAATATCATCGTACGTAAAGTCAAAAACAGAAGTGACTGATGGATTCAATTTAACTGTAGGAAGAGATTTAACATTTCGAGTCAACTGCTCTTCTGCTTGTTCTATGTGATTGTTGTATAAATGTGCATCGCCAAAAGTGTGTACATAATCACCAAGGTCTAGGTTTGTTACTTGTGCAACCATCATTGTTAATAATGCATAAGAAGCGATATTAAAGGGAACACCTAGGAAAATATCGGCACTGCGTTGATAAAGTTGGCAAGACAATTTGTTGTCAGCAACATAGAACTGAAAAAGCGAATGGCATGGTGGAAGCGCCATCTGATCAACCTCTCCAACATTCCATGCACTGACGATATGTCTGCGCGAGTCAGGGTTAATATTAATTCCATCAATCAGATTTTTTATTTGATCGACTTTTCTTCCATCAGATGTTTTCCATGACCTCCATTGAGATCCGTAAACCGGACCAAGTTCGCCATTTTCGTCAGCCCACTCATCCCAAATTGAGACGCCGTTCTCGTTCAGATAAGAGGTGTTTGTATCTCCACGCAAAAACCACAATAATTCATAAAAAATGGATCTTGTGTGAATCTTCTTTGTGGTAACAAGTGGAAAACCCTCAGCCAAATCGAATCTCATCTGCCACCCAAAAACGCTCTTAGTGCCGGTTCCAGTTCGGTCGCATTTGGGGGTTCCATTTTCAAGAACGTTTTTGAGTAGGTCAAGGTATTGTTTCATTGCTTTCAGATGACGAAGATACCATACCATTGTACTTTTATGGACAAGAAAATCCCACTACTTGAAATTCGCAATCTCAACGTGACGTTTCCAATGGGGACAAAAAAAATTACTGCGGTTGATGATGTGTCATTTGCAATTGCGAGAGGTACAACTGTTGGGATTGTTGGACGAAGCGGTTCTGGAAAATCAACCCTTGCAAGGGCAGTAATGCAAATTGCCCCAATTAACACAGGGCAAATAGTGTTTGATGGAACAGATTTGTGTTCTTTGAGCCCTAGAGAATTAAGGTCTACAAGAAAAAGAATCCAGATGGTATTTCAAGATCCCGGTGGCTCACTAAATGAGTTTATGCGAGTGGGGAAAATTATAGGCGAACCATTATTAGTTCACGGTTTGGCGAAAGGGAAGAATCTCAAATATAGAGTGGAGGGTTTACTGGAGAAAGTTGGATTAAAAAGTAATGATGCAGAGAAATATCCACACGAATTTTCTGGCGGACAAAAACAAAGAATTGCTGTAGCCAGAGCGATATCTTTAAAACCAGATTTATTGGTTTGTGATGAGCCAACATCGGCACTTGACGTTAGCATTCAGAAAAGAATACTTGATTTACTCTCTGAACTACGCGACAAACTGAACTTGACGATAATGTTTATTTCACACGACCTTGCGGTTGTAAATGAGTTTTGTAATGAAGTTGTTGTGATGTCTAACGGGAAGATTATTGAAAGCGGTTGTGTTAATGATGTTGTAAATAATCCACAGCACGAAATCACAAACGAATTAATAAAGGCAAGTCAGGACTGGAATTTATCCGACTCTCCATCACGCATTTTGTAGGGGTGTTCACCAATGGTGCTGTTGCACACGTTGGACATCCAAGTTTTTGCAACCGAAACTATTTCCTTTCCTACACTTGATGTTGGCTTTGCAAATGATGGTTGCCACTTTGTAAGACCAGCAAGATCTTGCATAACTACAACCTGCCCATGGCAAGCAGTTCCTGCACCACAGCCAATTATTGGAATATTTGTTGCCTCAACAACTGCCAGTGAGACCTCTTCTGGAACCGCTTCAAGAAGTATCAATGAAGCGCCAGCTTGCTCCATAGAAATAGCATCATCAACTATTGTTCTTGCTTCCATCGCACTGCGACCGGCAGTGGTATATCCACCAGTTTGTTTTGCCTGTTGTGGTTTTGATCCGAGGTGTGCGACCGCTGCGATACCTGCGTTACATATTGATGCAAATCTATCAACATATCTTCCATCAACCTCTAGTTTTACTGCGTCAGCAGTGCCCTCTGTCATAAATCTTCCCGCATTTATTATTGCCGATGGTTCGTCAACTTGATAACTCAAAAAAGGCATGTCTCCCATGACAAATACATTCGGTGCACCACGTTTTACAGCAGCGGTTAGCGTAATAAGAAAATCAAGCGGAGCGTGGATTGTGCTGTCAAATCCAAGAATCATTTCGGCAGCGGTATCACCAACAAGCATTGTTGGTAAACCAGCTTCTGCCATCCACCTCGCAGTTGTTGCATCGTAGCAAGTAAGCATCGCCCACTTGTTGCCTTGCCTAGACCACTTGCGAAGTGTACGAAGGGTTACAGGTGCATCCAAACAAGTTGGAGGGTGAACATGTTTTGTCTCAATGATTGGTTGATTTTCCATTTGTGAACTCATAGTATAGGATTCAGAAGCATTAATTCCCAATATATCTTTCGAAAATTGATTTTGCGCGTTTAACATCATCCGTTCCATGAACAATTGATCTGCCATCGTTAAAACAAATTAATTTGATTGATGTCCCATCTTCGGATTTCTCTTCGTGAAAGTCACCTCTAATCATTTGTTCTGAGTGCACAAAATTTCCATGTTCATGCAATTTTTGTGAGGCTTTTTCAAGATCAAAATTATCGACTGCAGGAAGAAGAACTGCTAAACGACCGCAAAGAGATATTGGTTCAACGGTGGGTTTGCTAAGAAATTCGAAAGTAAAGTCGTTACAGCAGGGGCAGCCAGAAGACGGTTTGCCAATTTCAACTCTACAACTTTCAGAATCCCACAAGTCAAATGTAAGGAGCGTTCTGGATATTTTGTCTTTGTTTCCAGTAACAAATTTAATTACATCCACACATTGGCACGATGCCGCTATCCCAATTGCTGGTGCAAGTACTCCAGCAGTATCACAGGTATCTTGAGAACTCGGAGGAGGTGGGTCTGGGAACAAGCACCTTAGGCACGGTGTTTCGCCCGGGATTATTGTCATTACATTTCCGCGTCCTGCAATTACTCCCGCAAACATAAATGGTGTTTCGGTTTTAACCGCGTAATCATTTAGAAGATATCGTGAGTTAAAGTTGTCAAGACCATCAACTATTACGTCAACTCCATTTAGAAGTCGATCAATGTTTTTTGAATTAATGTCTTCAACAAATGGCGTATATTTTATTTCACTGTTTACTTTTGCAAGGTGTGTTGCAGCGGCTGTAGCTTTTGGTTTCTGAATTTCAAAGTCATTTTCAACAAAAAGGATTTGCCTTTGCAGATTTGTTTTTTCAACAACATCTCGGTCAATTAGAATGAGATGCCCAACCCCAGAGCGTGCTAGCATAGAGGCGCTCATACACCCAAGTGCACCTACTCCTACTACTGCAACTGTTGATTTGCAAAGTTTGTCCTGACCGCTATCCCCAATCCAGTCGATTAGTCGCTGCCGGTGATATCGATCAGGTGTGACCATGGGTTAGGGGGTCCAATTAAAATGCAAAGTGTGAAAATGCCTTATTGGCTTCCGCCATACGGTGGGTTTGCTCACGTGTATTTACTGCCTTGCCTTCACCTCGGGATGCGTCCCATAGTTCTTTTGCAAGGCATTGTGAAAATGGCTTGCCTTTTTCAGCGCGACAAGCGGTGATAATCCACCTAAAGGTTAAACTTTGACGGCGGCGAGCATTTACTGGCATTGGAACTTGGTAGTTAGCACCACCAACTCGTTTTGATCTAACTTCAACGTTTGGTCGGACGTTTTCAAGAGCTTTGTGGAAGACGTCCACTGATGTCTTTGGTCCATCTTCATCTTTACCGCCTTCTTTTTTGAGGCGTGTTTCGATTCGATTAAGTGCGTCATACATAACTCTTTGAGCGACGGCTTTTTTGCCATCCTTCATGAAACAGTTAATAAACTTCGCTAACACCTTATCCCCATGTTTTGGGTCTGGTTTTAGTTGTTGCTCTGATTTTGTAATTCGTCCTGCCATTGCTTTCCTTTCAGCTCATCTGTCACAATTTGTGACTTTGTTCACCACATCCCGCGGGAGGAACGTGATTACTTGCTAAGCACACGGTGTGCTTTAATGTTTATTTACCTTTTTTAGTTCCGTACTTGGAACGTCCTTGTTTCCGTGCATCAACACCAAGGGTGTCGAGTGAACCACGAACAACGTGATAACGAACACCCGGAAGGTCACGTACTCTGCCACCACGGACAAGAACAATGGAGTGTTCTTGAAGGTTGTGACCTTCACCACCTATATACGCAGTAATTTCTTTGCCGTTTGATAACCGAACACGAGCAACCTTTCGAAGCGCGGAGTTCGGCTTCTTGGGTGTAATCGTTCGAACTTGAAGACAGACACCGCGTTTTTGTGGGCATCCTTCAATATCACGAACTTTAGACTTGACCGTTGGGGTCTTCCTAGGTTTTCTTACGAGTTGGTTGATTGTTGGCATAAGTAGTTCCGAGATATAGGTTTGATTCGCCTTACATCAGGCGAGCCACACATCATACCAATATTCACAATTCTCACAACCTACGGCAGTATTTCACCAACTCACCACGGTCCGATAACCGTTCGCGCGTTATATAAACTCATGGGGCTAGGTTCCTATTAGCTCTGGAAACGTCCTTGTTGTGGGGACATTCATCACAATTATCACTCTGTGATAATTTAATGGGTGTCCCCTTGGCGAGTTGTTAATGGCGTTTTCACTAGGGTTAGGTTCCTATTAGCTCTGGAAACGTCCTTGTTGTGGGGACATTCATCACAATTATCACTCTGATAATTTAATGGGTGTCCCCTTGGCGAGTTGTTAATGGCGTTTTCTCTGGGGTCAGACTCCTTTGGGGTCAACTCAGTGAAGATTACCAGAGCGAAATGAGAGCGAGAAGGTCGGAAGTGCTAACCGTACCGTTTTGGTCGAGGTCGCTCAAGCAGCCGTTGCAATCACCCCAATTAGCGATAATCTCAAGAAGATCGCCCATACCAATAGAGCCATCTCCGTCTAAATCTCCAAAAATGGTGTGTTGCAACCACACTGGATTGGCAAGACAAAGTATCCCACCCTTGCTCACCCTTAATGTAACGAAATTGTCGTTTGGACCAAGCTCAAGACCAGTTAGATATAAATCGAGAGAATAGGTAGGAATTCCAGTTGGTTCAAGGGTTTGTCTAACTTCACCATTAACTAAAACTTGGGCTTGGTAATCACCCGCGTATCCCATGCTTGAGTTCGTGCGAATTGAAACAGCAATCGAATCATCCCAACCATCGGGAAGTAAGGCAACATGGCCAGTATACGAACCATTTATTGTAACCCAACCAATTGGACCATTTGATGCAACGCAATGACCGCCCAGCATGCCATCTGATAAGTTTGGTCTTGTTACTTCTTCCATTGCAACGTATGTCCAAATTCGACCAACCCTTCCCGGTTCGTGAGCATCGCTGTTTCCAATGCCAACAGGAAACGCGTTTGGCCAACCATCTCGCTCCTGCAATTGTCCATTTGTTGGCGCGGCAATGCCATTCAATAAATCATGCCACTTGTACCACGTAGACCAGTCATCATCATCGTATCCACCACCAGAATCACACATCAACTCCATACCCGCCCAGCCATTAGTTCCATTACCCCAATTCCACTCATAAAAACCCAAGTATGCCCAGTCATAGGGGTGCGCGATAAATCCATACGCACCTGCATCATTAATTCGGTTGATAATCGTTTGTTCGGATTCGCAATCAGCGTGCCCGTAGACCAAACCATCCGATGGATTGGGCAACATACCCGCTAAATCTTGTTCAAACGGTAGGCACAACATGTGCGAGGGCAAATCCCAAGTTCCCTGTTGCCCTAGCCCCATCTCTTGACTATAAATAGACAACCAATCATGATCTGCTCTGTATTGTTGGCATTCCGATTGCCCCCAATTAAATTGCGACTCGACATACCAGTCACGGTCTCCCCAGACCTCCGAATAAGTGATATTTGAATGGTCAGTAAAAATTGCCCAATCAAGACCGATTGACTCTGCATACTCAGAGTATTCATACGGCTCTTCTTCTGTGCCATCAAGAATCACGGCGTCGACAGAAAATGAAGTGTGAATATGTTGATCGCCCGCGAACCACCACATCGTATTTGTGTTTCTTGGTGCAACAATTGTTTGTTCGCAGTTGCCATCAACCACTACGGCAACATCGGCAAATCCGCCTCGGGGCAGTGGTTGCTGTTTGTTGACCTTTACATTTTTTCGAATTGTTCTTGGTATTTCATTTTCAAGAACATCTATTTCGATATGCAACATATCTATCTCGCTTGGAACCATCCAGCGTGCAGAGCAAACTTCGCGACCAAGTTTTGCTACTAAATCAATAAACTTTTTTTGATCACTGACCGAACCACCATTTTCAAAATTGGTTTTTGCAATTTGCACCTGTTGAAGCAAATCGCCTTGAGCGCGAAGTGTCTTTCTTGGTGCAACACGTTTCGGTTCATCAGTGATGAGCCGGATTTCTGAAACTAGTACATCGTGCTTTGCCGAGATATTGCGAATCTGAATCGAAATCGGGTAGTCACCCTCCTTGCGCACAACCCAAGGTGGACTTACAGAAATATAGAGACCCTGTTCAATGTTCTCTGATTCAATCCAAGGCGTTGAGTGTTCGTGTGCCCAAGAAAAACCCACAATGATAAACAAGACCCAGATGTATTTCATACATGAATCATATAGCGATACAAGTGAAATTACAAGAATTTGTCAGCTTCTGCTGACGCAATCGTGTCGCACCGTTCATTTTCTGGGTGTCCGGCGTGCCCCTTAACCCAATTAGTTGTAATTGTGTGCTTTTTACGCAGTTCTGCAAGTGACTTCCATAAGTTCTGATTCGCCACCGGTTTCTTTGCAGCATTCTTCCACCCCTTGGCAATCCACCCATCCATCCACTCAGTTAAGCCCTTCGTGACATACTGGCTGTCTGCGTGTATTTCAACAATGGATGGTTCAGTTAATGATTCAAGTGCGCGAAGCACAGCGGTCACTTCCATTTTTTGATTTGTAGTGTCTTGTGAACCCCCTCTCCCAACAACTTCGTTGCCATCGCTATCACGCAAAATATACGCCCAACCACCAGGACCGGGATTACCTAAACACGCACCATCAGTAAACAAAATAAAAGTTGGAAGTTTCGTCATCGTACAAACAGTATCGTCAGTTCTACCTCTGATACCCTACACGTATTATGACCGTCTATCGCATTGAAGTTTCACCCACTCCCGGAAGCGTAGACACTAGTGGGCGAGCCGCCTTGCACCAAGCGGAGCAATCGGGCTTCTCTCCAACTTCTATTGATACAACATCTGTCTATCTTGTGCAAGGTGAATTGGGTGATGAAGCGGTTTCAATAATTACAAATGAATTACTTTGCGATCCAGTTACCGAGTCAGCAAATATTGGGTCATCCAAACCCCATGCCGACTCCATGATTGAGGTGCATCCACAACCAGGCGTGATGGACCCAGAAGCGCAAGCAGTCGAACGTGCAATTGAACGTCTACTTGGAACAAAGGTACAAGTACAAACAGGAAAACGGTACGATTTCCACGGAAGCAATGCAGAGGAAGCGCATCAAATTGCTACCCATTGTTTTGCAAATACAGTTGTACATGAAGTGCATGCTACGCCGTACCACCCAAACGAGTTTTCACACGGCCACGCGCACGATATGACTGTTCCTGAAATTCCGATTTCTAAGTGTTCCGATAGTGAACTTGAATCAATGTCGCGCGATGCACATTTATTCCTTGACCTAGAAGAAATGCAAGGCATTCAAGCGCACTACAAAAAACTTGGTCGCGAACCGCGCGAAATTGAACTCGAAACACTTGCGCAAACGTGGTCAGAACACTGCGTACACAAAACACTAAAAGCAACGATTCGTTACACAGGACCAGATGCAAAAAATCGACCTCACCACGAAGAACACACCGACGGTTCCGTAACCATTCACAACCTGCTGAAGTCGACGGTAGCCGCTGCAACGTTTGAGTTAATGGAAGATACAGTCGACTGGTGCTTAAGCGTTTTTGTTGACAACGCTGGCATCGTAAAATTCGATGACGAGCACGCGGTTTGTTTTAAAGTTGAAACACACAACCACCCATCAGCACTTGAGCCCTACGGTGGGGCGGCTACTGGGATTGGCGGATGTATTCGTGACATTATGGGAACGGGTTTAGCCGCAAGACCAATAGCAGCAACCGACACGTTCTGTGTTGCAAACTTTGACAACGACCCACCGGAAGGGTGCCTTCCATCTCGAAGAATTCTTGGTGAAGTTGTTCGAGGTGTTCGTGATTACGGTAACCGAATGGGTATCCCAACCTTAAATGGTGGTGTTTGGTTTGATAACAATTACGCAGGAAATCCCTTGGTCTATTGCGGCTGTGTAGGCGTTATGCCAATCGATTGCATCGAGGGCGAAGCGCAACGCGGCGACCACATCATCGTCATTGGCGGCAAAACCGGTCGTGATGGAATACACGGAGCAACTTTCTCTTCAGCAGAACTTACCGACACGCATGCAGACGAGTTTTCACACGCTGTGCAAATTGGAAATCCAATTACCGAAAAGAAAGCACTCGATGCAATTCTTGAAGCGCGTGACCATGAATCAGGTTGCTTGTTCAACGCAATTACCGACTGTGGTGCAGGTGGCTTCTCGAGTGCAGTTGGAGAAATGGGCGAGAAAATTGGCGCGACGGTTCACCTTGAAAAAGCCCCGCTTAAATACGCTGGGCTAACTCCATCTGAAATTTGGATTAGCGAAGCACAAGAGCGAATGGTGCTTTCGGTACCGCCCGAAAAAGTAGCAACGATTCAAGCAATTTGTGATCGTCACGATGCAGAACTTTGTGACCTTGGCGAATTCGGAACCCCAGGAACCAACGAAACCAACGAAACCCCCGAAACCCCCAGAACCCCCGGAAATGAATTAATACTCAAGTACAACGGCGAAACCGTTGGGCAAATCGATATGCACTTTTTGCATGAGGGATATCACGGTACAACCCGAACCGCAAAGTGGTCGCTCCCGGAAGTTGGTCAGACCGGTAACACCCAGATTAACGTGCAGACAATGTTGCCGAAACTTCTCGCGCACCCAAACATCGCATCAAAACAATCCATCGTGCAACAGTACGACCACGAAGTACAAGGTCGCAGTGTAGTTCGCCCATTCGTTGGACCAACAGGAAATGCGCCTTCTGATGCCGCAGTGATTACTCCAGTTCGTGGTTCAACCAAAGGTCTTGCAATCGGAAGTGGTCTTGCAACCGGTCTTGCCGATGACCCATATTTAATTGCAGCAGCAGCAATCGATGAATGTGTTCGCAATATTGTTTGCGTTGGTGGTGATCCTTCTACCATTGCAATTCTCGATAATTACTGTTGGCCCGGCGTTAAAGGTGAAGAGAGTTTGGGTCGCCTGGTTCGATGCTCGCACGGTTGTTACGACGCAGCAAAGGCGTATGGCACACCATTCATTTCGGGCAAGGACTCTTTGAACAATCAATTCACCACCGAGTCGGGCGAAACAATTTACATTCCACCAACAATGTTGATTTCTGGTTTTGGAATGGTGGAAGATATTTCGACTTGTGTCACCATGGATGCAAAAGCCCCCGGAAATATACTTGTGATTATTGGCGAAACCAAATCAGCAATGGGCGGCTCGCACCTTCTTATGATTGACCCAGAAGCAAACTGCAACAACGAACTTCCAAAGGTTTCATTAACAGATGGTCCCCGAAACGCTCAACTTGTATTTGAGGCAATTCAAAAAGGAATGATTGCTTCTGCGCATGATTGTAGCGAAGGTGGCGTTCTTGTTGCTGCAGCCGAAATGGCATTTGGTGGCGGGATTGGCTTGGACTTGCACCTCGAAGACGAGTCCCTTTGTTTTTCAGAAACTCCGTCAAGATATTTGCTTGAAGTGCGACCTGAGAACCTTGATTCGTTGCAACAACATTTTGAAGGTGTCCCCTGCGAAGTCATTGGCACGTTTAACGATACAACTAAAATGACACTTGGAAATGCGTCTTGGAGTATTGATGACTTGTTCCGAGGGTGGGCAGAAGGCGTGGTGATTTAATGACAACTGCACTCGTTATTACTGCTCCGGGAATTAATTGCGACCTTGAACTAGCAGAGGGTTTTGCACTTGCAGGCGCACAACCACGTTCTGTGCATATCAATGAACTTTTAAAAGACCCAACAATTATTGACGAGGCAGACCTCGTTGGGTTGCCGGGTGGTTTTAGTTATGGTGACTCCATTGCCGCTGGACGAATTATGGCGAACATGATGCGCAAAACGCTATATCCAAAATTCATAGATGCGCTTCGTCGCGGCGTGCCAATGATTGCGCCGTGCAATGGTTTTCAAATAGCAGTACAACTTGGTTTACTTCCGGGACCAACCCCCGGAAGCGATTGGGAACAAATTGCACCAAAACCAACCGTAGCACTTGCCCAGAACAACTCTGCCCGTTTTATTGATAGGTGGGTAGAGTTTCGGGTTCCATCAGAGACGCGC
>JASMLG010000090.1 GCA_030748805.1 Phycisphaerales bacterium
TTCATGTTTGGGATTGTACCCCACCCATGAGGTTAGCGGGTGCATACAATACTCAAGTATTCACATGATTCGTTTTACCACCTGTTCTTCCAATCCATTTGCAAAAGAACTAGTCAACGCACACTTATTGACTAGAGATAATCAAGTGATTCAGGGAGACATCAAACTCAAAGATGGAACGATTACCGCCACTGCTTCTGGACATACAAACTTTGCACTGTGTCTTCTTTACGATGCAGGAAAGTCAGGACGATTAATGCTTCAGACATCAATTCTTCCCCAAAGAGAAGAACCATATATGCTTTCATTGGAACTGGCTAGGCACAGAATAAAATCTTTTCTTGATATTAGTGAGAGTTGGAGTTTATTCCATCTTTCAGATGACAATCCCGCAATCATGCGTTGGGAAGAGGCGCGTCTTAACTTTACAAAAGCACTTGTTGCTCCTGACCACCAAAGGGCTGGTGAATTAGCAAGAATCGCACTTGAAATGTCAATTGATGCTTCAGAAAAATTGACAATGGCACACGCTCATATTCTCCTTCATAACAGGTACGCACATAAAGCTGCATCTTCCTCAGCTCTTGGAATTCAAGTTGAAACATCAAGGTTTGATGAACCTCTTAGACAATTACTTATCAATAACATCGACATTCTGACAATTCCTATGCATTGGTCAAAAATAGAACCAAAAGAAGGCGAATTTTATTGGGGAGAGATTGATCGTTGGGTGAAGTGGGCTCGAGATAATCGAAAGCACATAATTGGAGGACCATTGCTTGATTTTACATCTGCTGACTCAATACCTCCTTGGATTAAACAACATGAACATGACTATTGTATTTTCAGGGATAAGTGCTATGACCATATTGAGCGAGTAATACAACGTTATGGATCTGCAATTTCTTTTTGGAACATGATCTCTGGAATAAACGCTAACCGCTTTGTTCGACTTTCTGTACCAAATATGGTCGATCTGGTTAGAACAGCAAGACTGGTAGTGAAGCAGAATCGAAGAGATGCTAGAGTTATGGTAGAACTTTCAGAACCATTTTCTGAGTTTGTAGGCGCTGTCCCTGATTCTTGCAACGCAAAGGTTTTTCTGTCACGCCTCGCGCAAGAAGGTATTTCTCTCGACGCCCTTGGAATTCAGATGCTAGTTGGAGGATCAGAGGGACGGATCACTCGCGATTTAATGCTAATGAGTGCGAAACTGGACGAATTTCTGCATGTTGATTTTCCACTAATAATTTCAAAACTAGGTACTCCATCTGAGACAATCGACGAAAGATATGGATGGTGGAAGTGCCCATGGGATGAACCAATTCAAGAGCAGTGGGCAAGTTCGATGTTAGCAATCGCACTTAGCAAGCCATTCGTTGATTCAGTTATATGGACAGATTTGTACGACTACAACAATATGTTAATTCCTACTTCCGGCTTTATCTCAAACAAGGGAAAGCCAAGAAGTGTCTTAAACAGAATGCTTTCGATGAGAAATCGTTTAAAGAAACCACTGGGACTATTGGATTTACCAAAACGAAAAGAGACCGACAGGGAAAATGTGTGAATCCGATTGGGTCGAATATAATTATAGTTTTGATAATCGTTTATAGTTTTTATCTAGTAATTTCTTTTTCGCAACCAAATACTGGAACAACAGAGTACAGCCCATTTCGAATTAATTTACAAACAGCATCAGCAGAAGAATTGGAGTTGTTGCCAGGTGTCGGACCAAAGACAGCAATTAGAATAATTGAGTATAGAAAAGAGCATGAACTGATAACGCCAGATGATTTAACGGGCGTTTATGGTATAGGGCAACTTACGGTAGATCGCCTCAGATATTTAACAAAGAGCCATGAAGACGCTAAATGACATAATCGATTTAATAGATGTGTATGGATGCATTACTGCAGGACCTTCTTTTGGGTCTTTTTCCTGTTATGCAGCTGAGCAAATCTCAAAAAATCGAGGAGTTCTACTCGTAACCGCACATCTTGATGATGCGGATGAATACGTAGCGATGCTTCGCGATTTGAATGTTGAAGTTGAGTTGTTCCCAGTTTTAGAGTCAGAAATTGCTAAAGATATAGTTG
The DNA here is from genome assembly GCA_030748805.1 of Phycisphaerales bacterium. Next base: position 2,100 of record JASMLG010000090.1, read on the forward strand.
CTTCAAGATTATCTATTCTTGAGCAAATTTCATTGGGATCATTCCCACAAGTTATCGTTGCATCAATACCTTCTCTTATGCAAATGTCACCATCTCCAAATAAAATTGGAGATGTAATAAAACGACTAGTTGTTGGTGACTCATGTTCCCTATTGGACTTGCAACATTGGCTCGTAGACGCTGGATATGAACGCAGGAACTCAATCGAGGAAAATTCACAATTTGCTTTAAGAGGAGGTGTCCTAGATATTGCTACGGCGGCAGGGGAGTTTGTTCGTTTAGATTTTTTTGGTGACACGATAGAGACCATTAACGAAGTTGACCCCATTTCATTAGGTTCTGATTGCTTAATTGAAGAAATTGCAATCGCATCGTCTAGCGATATACCGAGAGATGCAACCATAATTGATTTTATACCAGAATCATGTTGTGTGATTCTGGATGATGTCAACGAAATTACGCAGCAAGCAAAGAGTTATTTCTCCAGAGTTGTTGATTCAAGTGAGCTTTCACATATCGAAGACCTCCAAAAATCAATGGTTGACAAATTGTCTGGTGTAATCGGTTTGTCTGGGCTCCATGCTGATGGCGTTGATATCAAACTGCCACTGCATCAGTTGCCGTTGTTTTCAACAGTAGCAGCAGAAGCCCTTGAAGAACTGTCTTTATTATCGAGAGAAAGAAACGTTGATTTGTTGTGTAGAACAACTGGTGAATATGACCGGATGGGCGAACTTGCACAAGAAGGACAACAGTTATCGTCTGCTACGAATCTAACAATTAAGCATGGTTTTGTATTTCGTGGTTTTCTAATCGGAGAGCACTCAGCGATTGTTCCTTCGCATGAGGTCTTTCATCGTTATGAACTTAGACGTGGAGTAAAGCCAAAACAAACAACAATGAGACAAGAAATATCACAATTTGAAGTTGATGATATTGTAGTTCATAGAGATCATGGCATTGCTCGATACGTTGGGTTGCAGCACCTAGATGACACTGTCGAAGTGGAATACTTGACATTAGAGTTTGCAGGAAATAGGTTGCTACATGTTCCTGCTACCCACGCTCATCTTGTCCAGCGATATGTAGGAGCGTTTAAGGGAAGACCTGAGTTGTCTGCTCTTGGAGGAACAAGATGGGCAAATCAGAAGAAAAAGGCAAAGGGATCAGTAGTTGATCTTGCAAGCGAGATGATACGTGTTCAGGCGGTTAGAGAGTCCGCTCCAGGGATTGCATTTCCTGAAGATACTCAGTGGATGCGAGAATTTGAAGCTAGCTTTCCATGGGAAGAAACCGGAGATCAGCTTGAAACTATTGTAGCGATGAAAAGTGACATGGAGTCACCAAGACCAATGGATAGATTAATTTGTGGTGATGTAGGTTTTGGGAAAACCGAAATTGCAATTCGCGCTGCTTTTAAAGCAGTTGAATCCGGAAGACAGGTTGCCATTCTTGTTCCTACTACTGTTCTTGCAGTTCAGCACGAACGAACATTTATAAAACGTTTGGCGGATTTTCCTTTTGTAGTTGAATCACTAACTAGATTTCATACATCCTCGGAGCAAAAAGAAATACTTGAAAGAAATTCACGAGGCGAAGTAGATATTTTGATTGGCACGCACAGAATACTTAGTCAGGATGTGTCCTTCAAACGTCTTGGTCTTGTAGTTATTGATGAAGAACAAAGGTTCGGCGTAGAACATAAGCAGCGGCTTCTTGCCTTTCGTGCAGAAGCAGATGTGCTTACTCTAACTGCAACACCAATTCCAAGAACATTGCACATGGCGTTACTTGGAATACGAGATATTAGTTCTCTTCAAACAGCGCCGATTGATAGACGTGCTGTGGTTACAGAAATAAAAAGTTGGGATCGAAATATAGTTAAAGATGGAATACGAAGAGAAATGGCTCGTGAGGGTCAAACGTTTTACGTACACAATCGTGTTTATGATATTGAAGAAGTTGCAGAAGAAATTAGGGAGATCGTTCCAGAAGCAAAGGTTATAGTTGGCCATGGTCAAATGCCTCCAAGAGAACTTGAGAGTGTAATGTTGCAGTTTGTAGGGGGTAAGGCAGATGTGCTTGTCTCAACTACGATTATTGAGTCAGGAATTGATATCCCAACAGCAAACACTATGTTCATAGATGACTCGGACCGCTTTGGATTGTCTGATTTACATCAGTTACGAGGTAGAGTTGGGAGATACAAGCACCGAGCGTATTGCACTCTCATGCTTCCGCGTGACCGGTTCATTAATCCAACTGCAAGAAAGCGATTACATGCAATCGAACAATTTTCGATGCTTGGTGCTGGTTTTCAAATTGCACTACGCGATTTAGAGATACGTGGTGCAGGTAATCTACTCGGTGCAGAACAGTCAGGACACATTGCAGCAGTTGGATATGAGATGTACTGTCAACTTCTTGAGAAAGCGGTTAATGAATTAAAATCTGGTAAAAAAGTCCAACTCCCTGAGGTTATGGTTGACATAGGAGTGACAGGCAAATTGCCAGAAAAATACATTGCTTCATCTTCAAGGCGACTATCGATGTATCGAAGATTAGCTGTCTGTGACAATCTTGATGTAATTGTCCAGGTTGTAAACGATTTAGCAACTGGATATGGCGAATTGCCTGAATCGGCTAAACGACTTGTGAAGTATCACGAGTTAAGAGTCGCTGCCTCTCATCTAGGGATTTCCTCAATTACAATTGATGAGTCAGATGTCGTGTTCAGAATCAAGGATGCAAAATATCTTGAAGATCACTTTCAGAATGCGGACGGTACACTAAGGCGTGTATCTGTCCCATCATCATCAGGGCTTACGGTTGTTTATTATCGACCGTCAAATGCCAAGGATTCCAATGCCTTGCTTTGTAATTTACATGCTCACTTAGTAGAATCAAGTTGACAAAGGTTATCAGCCGATACTCCATTTGCTTATGGTCACACAAAGTGAACAAGAAAGAAGGACACTCCCTCCAACACATGAGTCGGTTACTCACAAGTTCTCAATAAATGGCCATGAAGGATATTTGACAATTGGTCTATTTGATGATGGTTCTCCGGGTGAGATTTTCATCAAAATGAGTAAAGAAGGATCGACTCTATCAGGTTTAATTCAGGGATTCTGTCGTGCTTTTTCTCTTGCGATTCAATACGGTCTTCCGATTTCGGACGCTGTAGATCGATTCCGTAATATGAGATTTGACCCTCTTGGGCAAACCTCTAATCCTAATATCCCAAAAGCAACAAGCATTCTAGATTACGTAGCTCAATATCTGGATAATGAATTTAAATTATTATTACCTCGGGAGGCATCAGCTGCTTAAAGCCGCAGATCCCGAACCCGATTTTAAAATACAAAGGGCTCGCCTGATGGCGAGCCCTTTGTAAATTGTACTAACGATTTGAACCACTTTTTATGTGGCGAATATTTAGCCAGTTTTCGAATTATGCTTCTGCTGTCTCTTCTTCCTTGGCTTCATTAGTTGAAACCTCGGATACCTCTGGAGTTTCAGTTACTTCTGCTTTTTCAACGATGATTAAGTTGCCTTCATCGTCGAATTCCATTTCTTCTCGATCTTCAAGAGGTCGGTCAGGGTTGACTTGGATTTGGATATCAGTCTTCAAATCAGTTCCAAACTGAATAGTTACTTGATAATCTCCAATTCTCCTTATTGCTTGTTGTAAACGAATGGCTCTTGTGTCTATTTCGAATCCATTTTCTTCAAGAGCATCAGAAATATCTCGTTGAGTGACCGAGCCATAAAGTCCACCCTGATCGTTCGCACTTCGTGAAAGAGTTAGGGTTATTCCTTCAAGTTGTTCAATAATTGATGCTTGACCAGATCGTTTTGCTTCGAATTCTTTCAATGCAACTTCACGTTGTTCAACTAATGAGGCGATCTTTTCAGGTGTTGGGACTTCCGCTACTCCCATTGGGAACAAATAGTTTCGAGCATATCCCATGCGGACACGAACGATATCGCCCACGATTCCTAAGTTTTCGACGTTCGATGTTAGTAAGAGTTCAATTCTTCTAGAACTAGCCATGATTGTTGTCCTTTCGATGAAAGTTAGGAGTCGCCGGCACGACCCCAACTAAAGTTTAATTGCATACCGGTGCAATAATTGTTAAGGTTAGAATGGGATGTCATCATCCGCAGGTGGAACTGAGGAAGTTGTTGCAGCTGCTGGCGGGGTGGATGTCTGGTTACCCTTTGAATCAATAAACTGGAAATTTTCAATTACAACCTTTAGTTTTGATCGATTGTTCCCCTCTTTATCTTGCCACTGATCAAGTTTCAATCTTCCTTCGATAAATACTGGTTTGCCTTTAGATAAATATTGAGACATTACTTCAGCAGTTCTTCCCCATGCCTCACAATCAACGTAAGTAGTATCTTCTTGCAAGTTACCTTCTCGATCTTTGAACTTACGATTGAGCGCAATGCCAATCTGAGCAACTGACTGATTTGAAGGTGTTTGTTTTAGTTCTGGATCTCTTGTGAGATTCCCCATAAGTAGACATTTGTTGTAATTAGGCATGTTGTTTCTCCGACTTGTGATTCTATCAGAACTTGTGCTTAAAACCCAAAAAGCAGTTAAATTTCGTTATCCTTCTGTTACTTCTTCCGCAATTTCTTCGACTTCACCCTCAACTTCAGCGTCTTCTTCATAATCATCAGGTTTCATATCTGATCCATTACTCGTTGATTCAGGGTTTTCGTCTTCCTTACGAGATATTTTGCTTTCCGCAGAAGACCCTTTTTCGGTTGATTGATCGCCACGAAGTTTTATTTCACTCGCAAGCTCCTCAGATCCGTCATTTGCCTCGATGATTTCTTTGGGTAGATGTTCTGCTCGAGTCACCATCATACGTAATAGTTCTTCAGATTGGCTGCACCTTCTTTCAAGGTCGCTGATTGAGGAAGTTGGTGCATTAAAGTACACCAAGAAATAAACACCTCTCTTGTTTCCCTCTATTTCGTAAGCAAGCCGTCGGTCATCCCACTTGCGAAGGTTAATGATACTTGCACTGCTTTTTTCAAGAATAGTTTTTAAGTGATTGACAGCATCTTGAAGGTTTGCAGTCGCTGATTGTGGGAAGAGGAACATGCCCTCATATAATCCAGTTCGTTCATTACTCATAATTAGTTCCTAGTTGTTTCTGATTTTCCGATTTCATTAAATTGGTTCATTGCTTCATCGATTCCGAAATCAAGCCACTTGATCGCAGCGCACGATGCATTTTCTAGTGCTGGTTCTACCTGTTCTTTTTGTTCTGGAGTGAATTTTCCAAGTACATAATCCGACTGAGTGATTAACCCTGGCTCATCAACTCCAATTCTAAGCCGTGACCAATGTTCGTCTCCAATATGATTAGTTATGTCAGTTAAGCCATTATGCCCTCCGGGAGATCCAGAGTTTCTAATCCGAATTGTTCCACAAGGCAAATGTATGTCATCAACGATGACAAGAAGATCACATTTAGGGTTTGCTTTGTAAAAAGTGATTGCCTGTTTAATTGGAGAACCACTTCGGTTCATGTATTTTTGTGGTTTCATGAGAAGCAACTTTTCGTTGTTTCGAGAATTCTCAATTACTACAGCGTCAAATTTGGAAATGGCAGGTTCGCCTGGGGACAGTTGCCTTGCAAGGCGGTCAACGACATTAAACCCGACGTTGTGACGGGTTTTGTCGTGCTTTGAGCCAGGATTTCCAAGACCAACGATCAACTTCATGAGTTAGTTACTGTCGCTTTCTTCACTAGATTCTTCAGAAGTTGGTTCAGGTGTATCGCTGATGACTTCTGGTGTTGTTTCTTCATCACCTTCAGCGATTGTTTCAACCTCTTCGATTTCTTCCTTAACGAAGGTCACGTGTGCAATATGACGTTCTGCGTCTAGCGTTGCTTTAACACCTTCAGGAAGATCAAGGTCACCCACAGTGAATACTTCTTCAACTGTAGTGAGGTCAACTTTGATTGAGTTAGGAATATCTTGAACCATACATTCGATTTCGATTTGTGGTCTTGGTATTTCAAGAACTGCACCAGTACCAGAAGCTGCATGTGGTTGACCCGTGATATCGAGTGTCATTGTTACAGTAACAACTTGCTTTAAGTTTACTCTTGCAAAATCAATATGAATAAGGTTATCTCCTAGATAACCAAACTGAAGATCCTTCACAAGGACTGTGGCAGGACTTCCGTCACCATTATCAAGTTCAATGACATGGTTACCACCTTCAAGTTGAGTGACTATTTCTTTTTCATTAACACTCACTGATACTGGTTCAGTATTCTTGCCATAAATAGTTGCGGGAAGGCGACCATTATTACGCAACCGCCTTGCATATCTCTTGCCTAAGCGATCACGAAGTTCAACTTGTACGATTGGTGTTTTGTTTGACATATTCTTTATTGCCTTATGAAATTATTTCTTTGGTCCTTCTCCACGGTTGAATAGAGATGAAATTGACATGTGATGATGGATGCGGTGTACAGCTTCTCCAAGAAAACGTGCAACGCTTAGAACTTTTAATTTGTCTCCAAGACCATCAAGTCGGTTTGTTGGAGAGATAGTATCTGTAACTAGTATTTCGCTGATTGTCGACGCATTGATTCGGTCAACAGCAGGTCCAACACATACGCCATGAGTTGCTGCTGCGATTACTTTTGTTGCGCCTTCTTCGGTGACTAGTTTCGCTGCTTCACAGATGGTTCCGGCGGTTGAGATCATATCGTCAACCATAAGAACTGTTTTTCCTTCGACATTACCTATTAACCGTTTCGAAACAACTTCACTGCCAGAATCTCGGCGTTTATCGATGATTGCGAGTTTTGAATCGAGCAATCCAGCGTACATATTTGCGACCTTTACATTGCCGACATCAGGAGAAACAATAACCATCTCGTCACCTTGCATATCTTCTCTAGTTGCGAAATAATCACAGAAAACTTTAGTTGCAGTTAGGTGATCTACAGGAATGTCGAAAAAGCCCTGAATTTGAGCTGCGTGTAAATCCATGCAAAGCACGCGATGGGCACCAGCGGCAGTAATAATATTTGCTACGAGTTTTGCAGTGATTGGAACTCTTCCCTCGTCTTTTCTGTCTTGTCTTGCATATCCGAAGTATGGAATAACTGCTGTAATTCGTCCAGCGGATGCTCGTCTTAGAGTATCAATCCAGATTAGCAACTCCATCATATTGTCGTTTACAGGCATTGAAGTCGATTGAACTACAAAGCAGTCCCGTCCGCGAACATCTTCATTTACTTTGACGATTATTTCGTTATCGGGAAACTTTTCCACTGTTGCATCTGCAACTGGTATTTCCAAGTGTCTACACATCTGTGTAGCAAGATGTTCTCCGCCGGTAGCAGCAAATATTTTCATGCGTTTGTGGTCATCGTGGCTCATGCTGTGGGCTCCACTTCTTTATGATGCCTTGCAAGCAGAACTTCTTCAACTTCAGTTAGTTGCTCGGCTGTGTTGATTGAGAGGATGTCTTCTGGAGCAACAGAGTTGACGATTTCAACGTTGTGCCCGCTTCTTACAAGCATACCTGGAATTTCAGTTAGGTAGTATTCGTTTGTAAGAGTGTTTGGTTTTAATTGATCTAAAGTTTCCCATAATATGTCTGATTTAAAGACAGCATAACTTGGGTAAATCTCGTGGATTTTGAGTTGTTCCTCAGTTGCATTCTTGTGTTCAATTATCGCTGAAAACTTGTTTTGGTCATCTCTAAGAATTCGACCGTATCCTGTTGGGTCTGGAATTACACTTGTAGCGAGGGTTGCACTTGAGTTTGTTTTCTGTTGAAGTGAAACCATTTCGTTAATTGTGGATGATCGAAGGAGGGGACCATCTCCACCCAAGATAAGAATGTTCCCATCAAAATCTTTAAGCGTTTCTTTGCAGACCTGAACAGCGTGTCCAGTTCCTAATTGAGGTTCTTGAATCACGTATTCGCAGCCAGATTCAGAAAGTTTCTCTTTCACAATGTTGGCTCCATGTCCAACAACAAGAATTACTCTGTCTGCTCCAGCACCACGTACAGCATCCACAACCCATCGAACCATTGGTTTGCCAGCAACTTGATGAACAACTTTAGGCAAGTCGCTGTTCATTCGAGAGCCTTTTCCAGCCGCGAGGATAATCGCTGCAAGAGGCTTGTTTTGATGTTCTGTAGAAGTGTTCATCTGAATTTATTTGCTTTTAGCCAACCCAAGTTCCACTCGTGGTTGTAGGGGACTGGCCCGCCAAGACTTGAACTTGGAATGCCTGGATCAAAACCAGGTGTGTTACCGATTACACCACGGGCCAAAATGTTGTGCGTTGCAAACTGTGTTGAGCAACTCGAAACGGGAAACCTCCTGCCCTTTAATTGGGCAATGCATGAATCGCGGAGGGGCGCCATGTCTTGAGAAGCCCAATCCGCGGCGAATCTTCACCGAGACTTAGAGCACTAATCGCCGCGATTCATGCCCAATGCAGCGCCAAGTATACGACTTGTCACTGGCGGTCCCTCTGTTGGGAAGGTTCGGAATTGTACCTCGATATTGGCTTATTCGCTAGCCCTGAGGGTCTAAGAAAGGGCTTGAAATCGAAGTTGTTCGATTGGATGAAATGGTCGAATTTAGTTTTTCTTTATTGCTTGAAGCTTCGTCACGAGGCATTTCACTGTGCCATAGATGTAAAACCGTAGCCAAGTAATCTCCTCTTTTTACAAGAGAGCCACTATTGATTGCTCGAACCGCCAAATCAGAATCCTCGTATCCCCAACCAGTAAACGACTCATCAAAACCCCCAATTTTTATGATTTCTTTACGGTATATTCCAAAATTACAACCTCTAATTTTTTGCCATCTCTTAGGTGTTTGATTTCTAAAAGCATTTAATGGGAATCGGATTAAGGGCAAAATCCGGTTTGCGTGTCCGCTAATACGTAGTTTGAGAAATTCAAATAACGACCATTTGGATGGCTGTAATTTGTTATCAATGATGTGTTGTGTTATTGTTTGATCAAGCAGGATTCTACTGCAACCGACAATTCGGTTTTTCCTTGCTAGCTTCCTATGATCTGAAATATATGAGGTTCTGGGAACGCAATCACCGTCTAAAAATACAAGATAATCGCCATTTGCAGCTGTTATTGACTTGTTTAGGATTTCTGATTTCCGAAATCCATCATCTTCATGCCAGATATGAAGCACATCAATACTGTGTGAGGATTTGAATTTTTCAATTAATTCCTTGGTTTCAGTTGTTGACCCATCGTCAGCAATGACTAATTCGAAGCCCTGATCGTCTTGTGAACCAACGGCCTCAAGGACAATTGACAAATAATCGGGTCGATTGTACGTACTGACGATGAGAGAAATAGTCACTGTTACACCCACTTTACCTTATGCTCCCGTTGTTCGTGTTATGTTATCAGGTCTAATTCTCTTCCATCGCCGCCTTCTTGTATTAACAGCATGCTTTGTTGTATGTTTGATTGTGCTAATTGTGCAAGTTAGCCAGCTTACAGTTGTCCAAGGTTCGACTCGTCTTGAAAAAGCGAAGGATCGTTTACATTGGTCATATTTTCTACCAACTTGGAGAGGTCAAATTCTCGATAGAAAAGGAAGGGTGATTGCAGAAGATGTTGCATCTTATGACATAGCAGTGGAGTGGGATCTTATTACTGGTGATAGAGCTAGGCGCCTTGCAATCAAAGATGCAAAGGAATCTGTAGGTATTGATGTATGGGAAACTAAATCTCCCGAGCAGAGAAAACAATTAACAAGTCATTTTTTGCAAGCAAGACAGGGAGAGTTGGATCAATTTTGGTCAGTGATTGCACAAGAAGGTGAAGTTAAAAAAAGTGAACTAAATCTACGGTTAACTCAAATACAGAATGAAGTTGAAGACACAGCCAAAGTTGTTTGGGCAAGACAAGAAGAGGTTCACAAGCAACGTTACGGTGGAAATGTTCCATTTGAAAAGCAGCCAATTCGTGAGCAAAGTGAACCACACGTCATCCTGCCAAGAGTAAGCGATGAGATAGCGATGAACTTTTCAATAGTAAGCAAGGCATACGATAACTCAATCACTGTTCAGCATTCACGTGGACGCGCCTATCCATATCGAAAACAAAATGTAATCATTGACAGGTCAACCCTTCCAAGTCCAATGAGAAAGTTTGATGCTATTGAGGTTAATTTGGAAGGTGTTGCAGAATTAATTGTTGGTGATGTTAGAGGGGACGTATGGGCAGAAGATATAAAGAAAAGACCGTTTCGATCTGAGGGTATAGTTGACCTTGGCGGATATCGTTCTGGTGATGAGGTAGGTAACCGAGGATTAGAATCATCTCTTGAGGATTATTTGCGGGGTACTCGTGGAATGATTGTGAAGCATAAAAGTGGTGATGAAATTGAACGAGTGATTCCAACTGGAGGAAACAATGTTCAGGTGACTTTAGATATCGAATTGCAAGCAAGGGTCGAAGCCGTTCTTTCACAAGATCTTGGATTGATGAAAGTTCAAGCATGGCATCGGAATGCTGTTTTGCCAGAAGGCACACCTTTAAGGGGAGCAGTTGTAGTACTTGATGCAAAAACTAGCGAAGTTCTTGCTATGGCTTCAACACCTGCGTTGCGAGACGAGAAAGATGTTGAAGGTTACCCTTGGCTTAATAGGGCAGCCGATGGTTTGTACCCGCCTGGGTCTATTATTAAGCCCCTCGTCTTGGTCTCGGCAATGGCTGAAGGGGAATTAAACATTGGAGAATCAATCGATTGCACAGGTCACTATTTTGAAGGTGTTAAAAATGCTGCCCGTTGCTGGATTTTTAGAGAGAAATATAATTTTGCAACTCATGGAAAATTGAAGCCAGTAGAGGCAATTGCCCGTTCATGTAATATCTTCTTTTATGAACTTGGCACTCGTCTTGGATTTGATCGGCTGCTAGATTGGCTTCAACGCTTTGGAATGTCGCAACCACTTTCTGCTAAATTAACTAATACTGGTGCAACTGGGACTCAAGGACATCTTCCAGATGAACAGGAATTGGAATCATTGCGGAAACGTGGGGCGCTTGCTTTCGAAACCGTAAGCATTTCAATCGGTCAGGGAGCACTTACATGGTCGCCGTTACATGCTGCTGCTGCTTATGCAACTTTGTCACGTGGCGGTATATGGAAAACACCTACTTTAGTTTTTGGCAACGAACAGGAACAAGTTGATCTTTCTTTAAGTGATGAAGGAGTTTCTTATGCTTTAAGTGGACTGAGTGATTCAATTACAAAAAAATATGGCACCGGATCATTGCTTAGATATGGTGGTGATAATAATGAGCCAACCTTTAATATTGGTGGTGTGAGATTGTGGGGCAAAACCGGAACAGCAGAAGCACCGCCATACCGACTAAACAGTGAGTCACCTCCAGTTTCTGGTTTAGATCATTCTTGGTTTTTGCTAATGGCAGCTCCAATTGATGAGAAGCGCCCAGAAGTTGTAGTTGCTGTCCTTGTTGAGCATGGAGGAAGTGGTGGTCGCGTTGCAGGACCGATTGCAAATCAAATATTATTTGCGCTCAAGTCAGAGGGCTATTTGGGGTCAAACAAATGAGTGTGACAACTAGAATTGCAAGAAAGTTACATCGCTCTCAAATTCGCCGTGTGCATGTTGGTTGGCTAATATTACTAGTAGCACTGTTGTTGACTTTACTTGGCGTAGAAGCGATTGATACAACTAGACCAAGTACAGCAACTAGACAGTTGCTACTTGGTTTTGTTGGATTCTTAGTTGCATTTTCTATTGCTTGGGTTCCAACAAAAAGATTGCGCCAAGCAAGTTGGTGGTTATATCTAGCTGGATTAATTTTATTGCTATTTTTGTTGGTTCCCGGAGTGCCTGATTTTATTGTGCGGCCTAGGAATGGTGCTAGGCGTTGGATTAATTTAGGTGTTATAGATATGCAGCCATCCGAAATTTTAAAAATAGCGTTTGTGCTTGCGATGGCTTCACACTTACGTTTTAAAGAGCATTACAGAAAATTTGGCGGATTGGTTGTAGCCCTATTTGTTGCAATTCCACCTATGTTTTTGATTATAGTTGAGCCGGATTTGGGGACAGCAATGTTGTTTCTCCCTGCAATGATAGCAATGCTAATAGCTGCAGGTGCCAAGTATCGTCACCTTTTATTAATTGCATTACTGTCGATAATTGCTGCAGGCTCAATGTATCCATTGCTCAAGCCGCATCAAAAGTCAAGGATTAAGGCAATGATTGCCCAAGTTCAGGGAGATGATCGATATGAACAGACGATAGGTTATCAAGGTGCTCGTGCGATGACACTTGTTGGTGCTGGAGAAGAATTGGGTGTTGGAAAGAATATGGCATCTCAGTTATTGCTAGCTAACCATTTGCCAGAGGAGCATAATGACATGGTTTTTGCAGTGATTTGTTTGAGATGGGGTTTGCTAGGAGCAGTGGTAACGTGCTTGTTATATTTATTGTTCGGTATCTGTGGATTTATTGCAGCAATTGGATGCCGAGATCCATTCCCTCGATTGGTCGCAGTTGGATTAACGACAATGATTCTATCTCAAATGGTTATTAACACAGCAATGACGATTGGGTTGGCGCCAATAACTGGTTTAACATTACCTTTTATTAGTGCAGGTGGATCAAGTTTGGTAGTTGCTTGGTTGATGTCGGGTATCCTGTTTGGAATTGCAATGAGTAGAGATCCCGTATTAACTAGAGAAGGTTTCAAGTTTTCTGATGAGGTGTCAAGATAGTGAGTGATTTCAGAGATTTGCCAAGTAGTTTTTATGAATCCATCGCTAATCTTGGAGTAGAGTTTGATGATGGAGACGTAGAAAAACTTGGATTGTTTCTCGACTTATTGTATGAAACAAACCGTCTTTTCAATCTAACAGCAATAAAAGATCCAGAGGAGGCATGGACAAAACATGTTCTTGACTCACTTTCTCTTATTCCTCAACTTGCAAAAGAAAAGGCGGAACACGTTGTTGATGTCGGAAGCGGTGGGGGTTTTCCCGGAATGCCATTAGCAATCACATTGCCAGAAGTAACCTTTACACTTGTAGAAGCAACAAAAAAGAAAGCCATCTTCTTAGCCGAAACAATAGAACACTTGGGGTTAGATAACGTTACTGTTATTTCGGATCGTGCAGAAAATCTTGCAACAAAAGATGGCGGATTTAGAAATATTGCTGATGCCGTAATTGCAAGAGCAGTTGGACCATTGAAGGTTTTGCTTGAACTAACTGTTCCGTTTGCAAAAGTTGGAGGTGCTATTGTTGCGATTAAGGGAGAACGAGCTCCAATCGAAATAGAAGAAGCACAAGATGCATTACTTGCATTGAAATCTGAAGTAGAATCAATCAATAGAACGACTACCGGAACAATCCTAGTAATCCGCAAGATGGAAGCGACACCCAATAAATATCCCAGAGTAGCAGGTGAACCGAAACGTTTCCCAATTGGTTCAAGAGGGAAGAAGTGATAACAACAGATCCAATGTTTGCAGAAGGGGGTCCTCTTAGTAACGTTCTGCCTGAATGGGAGCCAAGGCAAGAACAAGTAGAGATGTCTATTGCAGTATCTATGGCTTTTGAATCGAAAGGGCAACTGCTTGTTGAGGCAGGAACGGGAGTTGGAAAATCGTTTGGTTACTTAGTTCCTGCAATTCGAAGGATTCTTGAGAAAGGTGAGACAGTGGTTGTTGTTACTAACACAATTACTCTGCAAGAACAAATCATAGATCATGATGTACCGATTTTGTTTGAAGCATTTGACGGTGGTTTTCATCCTGTACTTGTAAAAGGTAGAGCAAATTACGTATCTTTAAGACGGCTTGATAGAACTGGATCTCAAAAGTCATCGTTGTTAACGGGAAAAAGTTCGCTCAAAGATCTTACGAAAATACAGGAATGGTCGAGGGTAACGGGTGATGGCTCCCGATCTACAATCCCATTTTTACCAAGAGGTGACGTTTGGGAATTGGTTAAAAGTGATGGCAGCAAATGTTTGGGTAAAAAGTGTCCGACAAATGAGTCGTGTTTTTATCAACAAGCTAGGCGAAAAATGGAGCAGGGGAATTTGCTCATTTGTAATCATGCACTTTTCTTTTCTGACTTAGCACTTAGTATTAGAGGAAAAGGTTTTTTGCCAAGATATGATCATGTGATTTTTGATGAAGCTCATGCTATTGAAGATGTTGCCGCTGATCATTTTGGTGCATCTATTTCAGAATCCCAAGTGGAGTACTTTTTGCGTTCCCTTGTTCCGAATTCAAGAAAGCGAGCAAATAAAGGTTTTTTTGGACACCTTTATTCTGGGGGTAATAAAACAGAGTTGTTAAGTCAGTGTGTTGATTTGGTCGAGAGTTGCAGGCAGGCCTCGCAGAACTTTTTTGATTCTTTAATTAAATGGAAGTTGGAAAAGGCACCATCCAATGGTCGAGTTTTGGATATAGACGTTGTAGAAAATGTACTGAGCGACCCACTTGAGGAACTAGCAAAACACCTTGGTTTACTTAAGGAATCATTGAAAAATGATTCAGATGCAGCTGAGGCAAGTGGATTTTCTGTACGTGCTTTTGATATGGCTGGTGCTTGCAGAGCGTTGATTTCACAATCACTTGAAGGATGTGTTTACTCAGTAGACGGAGTTCCACATAATTCAAAATCACTTGCGAAAGCAAAACCAAAACTTTCATGTATGGTTGTAGATGTTTCTTCTGTCTTGAAAGAGCATCTATTTGAAGCAACTCACTCAACAGTTTTAACTTCTGCGACCTTAGCAACAAGTAATGGAGATTTTTCATTGGTGTCAACACGTCTTGGATGTGAAGGTGCAACCCAGTTGCAACTTGGTAGCCCTTTTGACTATCCAAGGCAGATGAGAGGGTGGGTAGATTCTACGATTCCTGAACCATCCCATAAAGATTATGCTAAATATTTGTCAAATCGAATAGTGGATATGGTTGGGCGAACAAACGGAGGAGCATTTGTTTTGTTTACCAGTTATAAAATGCTCTCTAAAATTGCAGAAATTGCCAGAGATGAAATTGAAGGTAACGGTTTGACCCTCCTTGAACATGGAACTAAAGTTACAAGAACATCTCTTCTTGAGCAGTTCCGAGAAAATGAGAATGCAGTTTTATTCGGAACTTCAAGTTTTTGGCAGGGTGTAGATGTTAGAGGGCATAATTTGAGAAATGTAATTATTACTCGTCTTCCATTTGATGTCCCAGATCGTCCGATTGTTGAAGCAAGGCTAGAAAAAATTAAAGCTACTGGAGAAAACCCGTTTATGCAGGATCAATTGCCAAGAGCAGTGATTCGTTTTAGGCAGGGAATTGGTAGGTTGATTAGATCTGGAGATGACAAGGGCGAAGTTTCGATTCTTGATTCTAGAGTTGTCAAAAAATTTTACGGGAGAGCTTTTCTTTCTGCTCTACCAGATGGGGTTGAAGTTGTTGATATCGCTATAGATGATTGTTTTTGATGTGGTGTATTATGTACACATGACTATTTTTAAAGCTTACGATGTTCGCGCTGTTTACCCAGAACCATTAACAGAAGATATGGCAAGAAAAATTGGTTTGGCTACAGGTCGTTTACTATTATCTGAGAATGATGAGAAGGGCTCTGTTGTTGTAGGGCATGACATGCGACCAAGCAGTGAATCATTAGTAGAATCACTAAAAGACGGCTTGTTAACTTCAGGTGCGGATGTAATTGATGTTGGATTAGTTGACACTCCCTTTGTTTCGTTTGCAGTAAATCACCTAGGTGCAATTGGTGGGATTCAAACTACTGCGTCTCATAATCCTATTCAATACAACGGTTTTAAAATTTGCAGGGCAAAAGCAAGACCGGTTGGAATGGGTAGTGGATTGGAGAAAATTGAAAATATGGCTCAAGATATTGACGAGCCAACGATGACGCAAGTTCGTGGTCAAGAAAGTTCTATAGATCTTTGGGATGAATATAAAGACCATGTTTTTAGATGCCTTGATCCAAGGATTCTTTCAGGGGAAGTAAAAGTTAAGGCAGCTATTGACGCTTCAAATGGTATGGCTGGAACTATGGTTCCAAAATTATTTAGAGACATTGAAGGGCTTGAACTTGTAGAGATTAATTTTGAGAACGACAAGGGCGTTTTTGTTCATGAGCCAAATCCACTTGTTGATGAAAATCTTCAACAAACAATTGACGCAGTTAGAGAGCATGAATGCGACCTAGGTATTTGTTTTGATGGAGATGCCGACCGCTGTATGGTAGTTGATGAACTTGGAAATATAGTTGGGTGCGATTTAATTACCGCTTGGTTGGCTCCAATATTCTTAGAAAAAGAGCAGGATGGAGCGATAGTTTATGACTTGCGTTCCAGTCATGCAGTTACCAATTCAATCGAATCATCTGGAGGAAAATCAATCAAGAGTAGAGTTGGACATGTATTTATGAAGCAAGCGATGGCAGAATACGACGCCCCATTTGGTGGCGAATTATCTGGTCACTTTTACTTTAGAGATAACTTTTACGCTGATAGCGGGGCGATGGCTTTCACTACAGTAGTTAGCGCACTAGTAAATTCAGACACTTCGTTGAGTAATCTAATTGAAGCACACCGCACATATAGTCAAAGTGGTGAAATTAATTTTGAATCAGAAGATAAAGAATCATCAATGTCTCTTTTAGTAGCAGCATATCCAGAAGCAACAGTAGATCGGCTCGATGGAGTTACTATCGATTGTGGTGATTGGTGGTGCAATGTTCGTGCTTCAAACACCGAACCCTTGCTTCGCCTAAACCTTGAGGCGGCTACTGAATCAGAATGTTCAACCCTCATTGACGAAGTTTCAAAATATTTAGGCACAAAAGTAGACCATTAATTAACCCGCGGTTAATTAATGGTCTTAATCATAGTGCTCAACTCGCGGTAAGTTTAGGTCTGCCCGTTTTTGCTCTGGTATATTCCAGCCCGTGTTTTTCAATCATCAATTCTGTCCAACCCTCATCTCCATATGGCACTCCTCTCTCAATGGATTCCTTTAACCGTGCGGCCTGTATGACTGTGAGCTTGATGGGAATAGTGAGCAAATCCTCTAGGTTTGGATGGTGTGGAGAGGGTCCCTTTGAAATAGGGATTACCGAAAGTGGTGTGTCACTTCGCACTCTTCTAGCGGAACCCCACTCCCAATCAAACGGGTTAACAACTAAGTTCGCTTTTACAGGATTCATAGAAAGATAGTTTCGCAATCGATGCAAATGTGTACCCGGTTTCACGGGGAATGCTTTGTATCTCGATTGATACACGCAGCCATTCCCGACAGTATCGGTTTTAATACGTACTCTTTTAGCGTGCGTGCCAGAAAGCCATTGCATGAAATTAGATACATGATATTTAGTTTCTGGCACAACAAGCATATGCCAGTGGTTGGGCATCAATACCCATTCGAGGATGTTGAGATCAAATTTGCAGACAGCTTCGCACATCAAATCTCTATACGATTCATAATCTTCTGGGCAGTGATAGAGAGTCCTTCTATCTACTCGCCTGTTGAGAATGTGTAATACCTGTCCTGAATAATCAGGGCGTTTATACGTCATCCGGGAACTATCCCACAGATTTGAGAGAATTCTCAAATAAAAGAGTTTTTTCGTTAGACAAATTTATTACCCGCGAGTTCGAGTGACGATTTGCGCCCGTTTATTAACCGCGGGTTAATTACTCTCCGGCTATTGTGCCATCCCAAGGTGACGAAGCTGTGGCGTGGAGTTTGCGAGGGATGCGACCTGAGCGATATCCATAATACCCCGCGTTGCAAGCAAGTCGCATAGCTCTAGCCATTTGGATTGGGTCATTTGCATGAGCAATACCTGTGTTCAGAAGCACACCATCAGCACCAAGTTCCATTGCAATTGTTACATCGCTTGGAGTGCCAACACCAGCATCAACAATCACTGGATAATTTGGATCCCCTCCATGCTCTGGCTTCTTTAATATGTCAATACAAAGTTTAATAGCACACGGGTTTGCAATTCCTCTACCACTTCCAATAGGACTGCCTGCTGGCATAACACAAGTTGCTCCAGCATCTCTAATCCTTGTTGCCATTATTGGGTCATCACTCGAATAACACATTACAGAGAAACCGTCATCCACAAGTTCTTTGCATGCTTCAAGAGTACCAACTGGGTCAGGTAATAGAGTCGTTTTATCGCCAAGCACTTCTAATTTTACCCAACTGCTACCTGAATTATCTAATTGCTCCAAAATATCTCTTCCTAACCGAGCGACTCGAATAGCATCCTGAGCAGTAAAACATCCAGCAGTATTTGGAAGAATGGTGTATTTATCACAGTCAATAAAGTCAAGGATGGAACGTCCTTCACTATCTACAAGTCGTTCTCTTCTAACGGCTACTGTAACCGCAGAACATCCACTTTCATCAAGCGCTGTTTGCATGGTTGTATAGTCGTGATATTTTCCGGTTCCAACAACTAATCTGCTCGTGAGAGTAATGTTGTGTAGTTGGAGTGGTGGTATTTCGTTCGTTGTTATCGTTGTCATCTCTTTATCCTCCTCCAACAAGAGAGACAATTTCTACAGTGTCTCCGTCTTGCAGAATGTAAGTTTCTCTTTCTTTATGTGGGATGAGTTTTTTGTTTACTTCTACCGCGCAGATTTGTTTGGAAAGGTTCATCTCAGAGAGTAATTTACTGAGATGCAATGTTGTCGCATGTACTTTTTTACCGTTTACAGTTATCACAGTTGAATTATACATCTAGTGGTGCAAGAATATAGGTCGAGTTGAATTTTCCAGAGCAAAACGCGCTGTATCGCCCAGCAATTTACGCCCTATTCTTGTTCTTTTTGCTGCCCCCATTACTAGCAAGTCCGCACTGCATTTTTCCATCGTTTCAAGGATTGCGTTGCGTGGTTTTTCTTCAATTCGTTTGATTGTATTAGGATAAGTGTGAGAGTTTAGATACTGCGATGCTTCATTAAGAAGTGTTTCAGCATCACCTTCTTGCCCATTAAAACAAGTAACAGTAGTTGGCATTGGTTCCCAAACTCCAAGCATGCAGAATGCTTTCATTGCTCTCGCTGCCAACGGAGAACCATCATAGGCAACCATTGCTGAATTAATTGGTCTGTACTCTTCACTTACTGCAAGTAGCGGTCGAAGCCCCTCGCCGACAACGTCAAGTACAAGGTGTCCATGATCATGTAAAACCCCATACTCAAAAAGTCCTCTTAATCCAATTACAGTTATATCGTGATAGCGCCAGTCAGCCAAAAGTCGTTTTGCACTGTCTCCAGTTTCGCGTAATACACGATTTGTAACCTCTGCATCTCCAGCTTTTTCTTCGAAAATAGTGATTGCTTCTTCAATATGTTCTTTTGCGATTTTCATTCTGTGCTCTGCTAGTTCATGAGCAGCTGCAGCTCCGCCAAGAGGAACAGGGCCTACATCTTGAAGGCGGTCAGGGTCAAAAATAGTTACACCAGTAAGTTCTGCGTTGTGTTTTTTGGCGAGTTCTATGCCATGTTTAATAGCAGATGGTGTGCAAGGTGTTCCGCTTAGTGCTACTAGAATACGTTTAATCATTTTATTGCCTCATTCTTATAGTAGGAAGAAAATCGTTATGAGAATAAAAATTGGGATTAACACTGGGATACTGTACTTAAACATATAGCCAAAGAAAGAAGGCATCTCAACGCCATCTTGTTCAGCTATTGCTTTAACCATAAAGTTTGGTCCATTCCCAATGTATGTCATCGCTCCCATAAAGACAGAACCTAAACTGACTGCAGTCAACAACAAGATTGGAACGCTTCCATTATTAACGGCGAGCATCTCTCCATCTGGAAGCGACTGGGAAAGTTTGAAAAATACAACATAGGTAGGGGCGTTGTCTAAGAAACTTGAAAGTGTTCCTGTTGACCAAAAGAATTGCCACGGCTGATTCATTGTTTCTGTAATTGCTTTTCCACTTGCTTCAAGAACAGCAAGCGGAACTTGCATAGCAATAAAAATGCCTGAAAAAAGTGCGCCCACTTCAAGTATTGCTTCATAAGTGAAATTGTTTGCTTTGTGAATAACTTCAGAAGTTGTTTTCAGCGAAAGAACTACAAAAACAAGCATTATTAATTCTCTTAGGTATGGAAATGGAGTCCAGTCCGTTCCAGCAAATGGTTTTCCGTGATCAACAAGTGCTGCAGTTGCAACAATTCCTGCTATCCACAAAAAATTAATTCCACCCTGCAATCGAAGTGGTTCTTTTTGCGTTTCGTCTCTCTGCTTGGCAACCTCTGACTCTCTCCTAGACAAAATTGAATCCCAAATGAAGTAAACAACAAGCATAACTCCACAGGCAGATGCCCACATCGGCCAGAGTCCAAGTGTCCATGTAAATGGAACACCTCGCAAATACCCTAGGAATAAAGGAGGGTCGCCTATCGGTAATAAAGTTCCACCGATGTTACTAACTAAGAAAATAAATACGACTATCGTGTGTACTTTGTATTTTCTCTGAGAGTTTGTTTTTAGTAAAGGGCGAATAAGCAACATGCTAGCGCCAGTTGTACCTATGAAACTTGCGATTCCCGCTCCAATTGCAAGAAATGTAGAATTGACAATTGGTGATGCAGACAAGTCGCCACTCAAATAAATTCCACCACTAATTACATAAAGTGAAAATAGAAGAACAATAAAGGGGATAAAATCCTTCATAATTGCGTGATCGAGCATTGGTCCAATCGAGTCACCGCCTGAAGTAAGGATCATGTAAACAATTGTTGCAAAGGAACAGAGCATTGCAATGAAGAAGCGGTTAAGGTTGCTTTCCCACCAGTGCCTAGTTTTGTTAAGAAGTGGAAAAAGAGCAATTGCTCCAAGTATTCCAATAAACGGAAGAATCCCTACATACCAAAAATGTGGCATGTGAACTTCATGGTCGCCATGCGATTCATGGTGTCCAGAAAGCCAAATTCCCAACCAGATTGCTATCGTTATTGCGATAGCAGACGAAAATAATATGATGGTCTTTGATTTCTCTTGCTGATGGTTCATAAGTGAAAAAGCGCAGTTTAACGGCAACTCGCTGCATCATGTGGTTGTAAGGATTTCATCAAGATTTTCAATTATCCATTTGGCAAATTTACTTTTAGGTATTTCTTGTTGAGGTTCTAATTTTCTACCGTCTTTACAAAAAACCGTTACAGATATATTTTTCGCTTCCATTGTTTCGATTGGATTCGCAACAATGGCATCAACACCTTTACGTTTCATCTTTTCGAGTGCAATTTTTTTAAGTGATCCAGAGTCGGCTAGAGCAAAGGCAATGATATTTTGGTCATCTCTGGCTTTGCTTGCAATGCCCTGCACTAGGTCATCTGTAGGCATCAAATCAAGGTGTAAATGTTCTGATCTTCTGATTTTCCCAGTTAACTGCCCACCCTTGGGGGTGAAATCAGATACTGCTGCTGCCATAATAAGAATGTTATTAGATGGCCAGTGCTCCTGTAATTTAGAACCAAGATCTCTAGTTGAGGAGAATTCTACAATCGAGAGCCGAGGATGAGAAGTTGGAGTAATGCAGTTTGGGCCAACTAACAGCGTGGTCTCATATCCATAAATTGCTGCAGATTGGGCTATTAATGTGCCAAGTTTGCCAGAAGATCTGTTGCTGAGATACCTGACTTGGTCAATTGACTCTGCTGTTGCACCAGCAGTAACGATGATTTTTGTTGATTGATTATTATTCATTTGAAGAAAAGATGGCTGATGTTGCAGAAGTTACCATCACCGATGATACTATGTGTATAAGTAGTTTTGCTACTTCATATCTTATGGCACGAAAGTTACGACGAAAACTTGGCGAAATCCTCCTTGAAGAGGGTTCAATAACAAAAGATCAACTTGCTGCTGCAATTGAATCATCTGATGGAACACCTAAAAAAATAGGTGAGGTGCTTCAAGAACAAGGTGTTTGCGATGAAAAAACGATAGTTAAGGCACTTGCTAGCCAATTTGGAATGGAATATATCGAACTTGATGGTTTAGATGGAGAGCAGAAGCCGGATATGGACTTAATTCCAAAAGATGTTATTCAAAAACATTTAATCCTTCCATTAAGTAAACAAGGTGACAAACTTCAGTTGATAATTCATGATCCATTGAACCTTGAATTGCTAGATTTGTTGCGTTTTCGCTTGAATTGCGAATTGGACCCTGTGTTATCAACAAAAGAAGCAATCAAACAATTTATAGCGAAAGAGACAGGGACCGAAGGAAATATGCTTTCGGATACTTCTCTTGTTACGGATTCTGTAGACGTTACAGTTGATAAAAGTGTAGACACATCTATCGATGCTTCTATAGATGTTGATGATGCTCAGGCTCCAATTGTAAAATTGGTTACAAGGTTTATATCTGAAGCGGTTCGTAATCGCACCTCTGATATTCACATTGAACCAATGGAAGATAGAGTAATGCTAAGGTATCGGATTGATGGTGTTTGCCATATTCGTGACAATCTTCCTAAGCGAATGCAATCAGCGATTCTTGCTCGATTAAAGTTAATGGCAGGAGTGAATATTGCTGAAAAACGAATTCCTCAAGACGGTCGAATTAAAATGACTATCGATGGTGAGCAAATCGACTTTCGTGTAAGTGCTTGTCCTGCTTATCATGGTGAATCCGTTGTTCTGCGTATTCTTAGACCTGACTCAGTGCGAATTGGCTTGAAGAATCTTGGTTTTGAACAGGAAAACCTAGACGCTTTCAACCGGTTGATTCGTAGACCAAACGGTATTTTGCTTGTTACAGGACCAACCGGTTCAGGTAAAACCACAACGTTGTATTCAGCCCTAGACGTATTAAACCGACCAGATCGTAAAATTATTACCGCGGAAGATCCTGTTGAATACAGTTTTGCTGGAATCAATCAATGTCAAGTTCGTGAGGCAATTGGATTGACTTTTGCTTCAATTTTGAGGTCAATGTTACGTCAAGCACCAAATGTTATTCTTATCGGTGAAATTAGAGACCGCGAAGTTGCAGATATCGCAATTCAAGCTGCACTTACAGGCCACTTGGTTTTCTCAACCCTGCACACAAATGATGCCCCGTCAGCGATTACTCGTCTAATTGATATGGGGGTTAAGCCGTATCTTGTTGCAAGTTCAATTCAAGCAATAATGGCTCAAAGGCTTATTAGGATGCTTTGCCCCGACTGTAAGAAAAAGGATGATAGCCCTGATCCTAAATACTTGAAGATCATAGGGATAGATCCTGGGGAAATTGGCAACTCGAATATTTGCAAACCGGTTGGATGCAGCAAGTGTGGCAATCTGGGATATCGCGGCAGAAAAGCAATCTTTGAGATGTTGGTTATGAACAACGAAGTCCGCGAACTATCGTTTAATCGCGCTCCATTAGGGCAAATACGCCAAGCAGGCATTAGGGCTGGGATGAAATCATTGGTTGAAGATGGAAAAATCAAAGTCCTTCGTGGAGATACTTCAGCTGAAGAAATTGCTCGATTTGCACAAGCTGAGGCTCTGCTTGAGGATAATGTTGATATCTAAGGTATTATTAAAATAATTAATTATGTCCACAATACAAATTGATAGATTGTTAGATACTGTTGTCCGTACTGGAGCGTCCGATTTGCACCTCACTGTCGGAAGAAAGCCAACGTTGCGTTTGCACGGTGGATTGAAAAACTTAGACACTAAGGTTCTTGATGGTGATGATTGTGTTGCACTGATGAAACAAATTACGCCGGAAAAATCACAACAAGAATTGCAAGAAGAAGGTAGTTGCGACTTTGGGTTTGCGTTTGGAACCGAAGCGCGTTTTCGTGTTGCAATTTTTCGACAACGAAGTGACATCGCCCTCAGTTTGCGTTTAATTCCAAATGAATTGATGACATTTGAAGAAATCGGTTTACCGCTAATCTTGAAAGAATTAATCCGAAGACCTCGTGGATTATTTATTGTTACGGGGCCAACTGGCTCTGGTAAAACGACTTCACTTGCGACAATGATTGATTTCATAAATACAAATCTGGAAAGGCATATTGTTACTGCTGAGGATCCAATTGAATATTACCATTACCACAAAAAGTCAATTGTGAATCAGAGGGAAGTTGGAAACGATGTACCCAGTTTCTCCGAAGCACTTAGACGTGTCTTGCGTGCTGACCCAGATGTTATTCTTGTTGGTGAAATGCGTGACCTTGAAACAATTGAGGCAGCGATTCAAGCAGCTGAAACGGGTCACTTGGTCTTCGCTACCTTGCACACTACAGGAGCTTCAGGAACAATCAACCGAATTATTGACGCTTTTCCTACTAATCAACAAGAACAAGTACGGGTTCAACTTTCAACCGCTTTAATTTCAGTCCTTTCTCAGGTCCTACTTAGAAGAGCGGATAAAACAGGGAGAGTTGCTGCCTACGAATTTTTAGTAGTTACTCCAGCGGTAGCAAACCTAATTCGTGAAAATAAGACGTTCAGAATCGATTCAGCTATTCAAACTGGTAGGAAATTTGGAATGCAGCTTTTAGATGATCACCTTTGGTCCTTGTATGAGAAGGGTATGATTGGAGCTGAGGAAATGATAGATAAGGGTCGAGATTCCAACTCATTGACCCAAAAGGTCCACAGTGCAGGTGGCAAGGTAGGCCGAACAGAACTAGACAATCCAGCATAAAATGAACAAAAATCAAGATATTTCTACTTGAAATAAACGTATAAATGGCGAATAATCTAAGTGGCAAATGACTTAATCGACTCTAAAACGGTTGCCAGCGAGCATTTAACTTCGAATGATATAACTTGTATTACAAAGTTTTGGAAATATAACCTATGCCTAAGAGTTCCACATCCAAGTCCAAGAAAAAGAAACTAGACCCAGCCCAACTTAAGGGAAGGCGTTTTGGCCGTGTATTGACAAAACTTAAAAAAGTCACAAGAGAGCAGGTGCATGAATCGCTTTCAATTCAGAAGGTTGCGAGAAAAAAAGGCGATCTGAAGAAACTTGGTGAAATCATGCTTGAAATGGGCATTATTCAAGAGCAAGACATTCTTCAAGCGCTTTCAGGACAAGCTGGATTTGCTTGGAAGGAACTAGACGTAGATGACATTCCTCAAGCAGCTTTTGATATTTTGCCAGTAGAAAGTGCAACAACTTATCAAATTGTACCAGTTGATTATGATGAAAATACTAAGTTACTAACGATTGCTCTCAAGTCACCTGACAACTTTCGCGCAGTAGACGACTTGCGGCTACTGATGGGGTTTAAGGTGACAGCAGTCGTTTCACCTTCTCATCAGATAGATGAAATAATTAAGAAAAGATATTCATCTGGTGGACCATCAATGGCTGACATGATGGCTGATTTGGATTCAGCGGATGTTGGAAGTTTTGAAACCGATGATGAATCAACTGACCTTACAAAACTGGCATCTGCCGCTTCTGATAACAAAATAGTTCGTTTAATCAACCTTGTCTTGCTACAGGCAATTAAGGATAAAGCATCTGATATTCACTTTGAACCGTTTGAAGAAGAATTCAAAATGCGATATCGCATAGATGGTATTTTGTATGAAATGGTTCCACCGCCGATGCACTTGGCGATGCCAATTGTCTCGCGAATTAAGATTATGGCAAATCTTGATATTTCAGAAAGGCGATTACCTCAAGACGGGCGAATTGAGTTGACAGTGGGTGGCTCCCCAGTTGATCTTCGGGTTTCAATCTTGCCAACGATGTATGGCGAGTCAGTTGTGTTGCGAGTACTAGATAGATCAAACGTCCAGTTGAGCATGGACAAAATCGGTTTGCGAACTACTGACTATGAAAAAATGTCAGATATTATCAAGCGACCAAATGGAATCGTTCTGGTAACAGGTCCTACTGGATCTGGCAAAACAACTACCTTGTATTCAGCGCTAAGTGAGTTGAATGAGCCAAAGACAAAAATATTAACAGCCGAGGATCCTGTTGAATATGACATTGATGGTTTAGTTCAATGTCAAGTGAACACAGATCAGGAACTGACATTTGCAAAATTGCTTCGTTCATTTTTGCGGCAAGACCCCGATGTTATTCTTGTTGGTGAAATTCGTGACTTAGAAACTGCCCAGATTGCAGTTCAAGCATCATTAACTGGTCACTTGGTATTCACGACTCTGCACACAAATGATGCACCGTCGACTGTTTTAAGAATGGTTGATCTTGGAGTTGAGTCGTTTTTGATTACTGCAACAGTTGAGGCAATAGTCGCTCAACGACTAGTAAGAAGAATTTGCAATAAATGTAAGGAAGAATATAAGCCAAGTGTTGAAGAATTAATGGAGTTACGTTTACTTCCTGAGGATGTCGAGGGTCGCACCTTCTTCAGAGGTAAGGGGTGTGACTCGTGCAATGGAAGTGGTTATCGGGGACGACTTGCGTTGTTTGAAATAATGGAATTCGATGACACCCTGAGAGAACTTATTCTTTCTCAGGCATCAACCGCTGTCTTGCGAGTAGAAGCATCAAAGCGTGGGATGAGGTCTTTGAGAGAAAGCGGATTGTTAGCAATTTACGATGGCCAAACAACAATTGACGAAGTAGTTCGTGAAACGATGATTGATGAATAATGAAATGTACGGTTTAGCCGTAATGGAGCGCTACGAATGACAACATACGTATATGAAGCACTGAATGCAGCAGGTAAGCCAGAGAAGGGGCGAATTGAAGCGGAAAGCAGTGATGCCGCAATTGCAGCTATTCGCCAAAATGGCTACTTCCCTACATCTGTTCGTGAAGACAAGTTAAAAAGTGCTGATTCTTCAAAGAGTAAGAAAGAAAAGAAGGGGAAAGCCAAAAAGAAAAAGAGCGCTGGAATCACTATTTCTATTGGGGGAGTGAAAACAAAAATCCTAACTCAGTTCACGCGCCAACTTTCAACACTTCAGGACGCTGGTTTGCCACTCCTTCGTTCATTGCAAATTCTTGAACAACAACAAAATCCCGGCAAATTGAAATCAATTTTGCTGGATGTTGTTGAAGATGTTGAATCGGGGACAAGTTTGTCTGATGCGATGAGTAAACACCCTAAAGCTTTTGATCGTCTTTACTCAAAAATGGTTGCTGCGGGTGAAATTGGTGGTGTGCTTGATGTGATTTTGCAACGACTTGCAAACTTTATGGAAAAGGCACAGCGGCTTAAATCGCGTATTAAAGGTGCTATGATTTATCCTATATGCGTCATCATAGTTGCAGTTGCGATTGTGACTGGCATCATGTATTTCGTTATCCCAAAGTTTAAGGATATTTTTAATGACTTTGACGTAACGCTACCTGGTTTAACTCTTTGGCTTATCGAGGCAAGTTTATGGATTGCTGGAACTCCAGAGGGTAAGGAGCAGGCGATACCTGGTTACGTATGGGTAATTGCTTCGCCGTTTCTTGTTTTCTTCTTTTTTAAACTGGTTCGCAAAACAGGTCCCGGTAGAGCAATTATCGACATCGTTTTGATGAAAATTCCTGTGTTAGGAAATTTAGTTGAAAAGACATCAGTAGCAAGATTTACAAGAACCCTTGGTACTTTAATTGCCGCAGGTGTTCCAATTCTGGAAGCGGTTCTGATTACACGCGATACCTCTGGTAACCATGTTTATGAAAAAGCACTCACAGGCGTTCATGATTCAATTAGAGAGGGTGAATCCGTTGCAGATCCACTTAGGGAAGCAAAGGTCTGCGATTCAATCGTTGTGAATATGATTGAAGTTGGAGAAGAGACAGGCGATCTTGATGTAATGCTTATGAAAGTTGCTGATAACTACGATGAAGAAGTAGATGTTGCAGTTACAGCGCTTCTAAGTTTGCTTGAACCAATGCTAGTTGTGGTTCTAGGTGGAATTGTTGGAACAATTGTTCTTGCTCTCTTCTTGCCACTTGTGAAAATGATTGAAAGCGTATCGGATACAAGTTGATAAATATGTTTGTGCGTACTGTAAAAATTAAAAATGCTTTTACTTTAATCGAATTGCTAGTAACGATTTCGATAATAATAATTCTAGTAAGCGTTCTTACTCTGGCACTTAATACTGCAAGAAAGTCCGCTCAAGTTGCCGAGACCACTTCTCGTCTGTCGGCATTAAGTAAAGCTACTGTGCGTTTCAAAGATGACGTAGGGTATTATCCTGCAGTTCTCGATATACATAGAGGTTTGAAAACATTCCCTGTATTTCCTCCTGACCAATTATCTCCAGACGAAAACCAAACGTACAGGTCACAAGCACAGGAATGGTATTCAATAACAAGCCCATCAGAATTTTTACTTGGTTACGGAAATAGATACGATGATGGATATGGGCGAACAGATGATCCAGAATCAAGCAATGAAATGCCACTTCTAGGTATTCGTCATCCTGGAATGGATGGAGTTTGGGATGCAACAAATCAATATTCTTCATCTACCAGTGAACAGGGAATGGGGACGATAAATTCAAGAGATCCTTCTACTAGAGGAATAACTTACGGACCATATCTTGAAATAGTTAATGAGCAAATGCTTGGACGACTAAAGTTTGATTTAGATAATAATCCTTTGGTCGATCCAGTGACAGGGCAAGTGAAAGTGTTTTATCCGGGAGACCCAGATTATGAAGTGACTGGTGCAAACGGAACGAATCCACTTGTGATTGTTGATACATGGGGAACACCAATACGCTATTACAGAACCATGTATCCAATTCCAAATAAATATGATCCAAGACCATCCCCGATGATTCTCTCTGGTATCTCCAAAATGTTCCCTCCAAGTAACGATTTTGCTGTTGCTAATATCTTTGAGGGGAGTCGTCCGTCTCTAAGTGATTATTTTGTTTTAAGACCCTTTGATTTTCCTGAAGCTAAAGTTGTAGAAGGAGCGATGGGTGACTATATGGACGGAGAAGATGGAGTGGGTGATAAATCAACTACCTTTGAATTACAAAGTGGACAGTTTGCTTTTTTCTCAGCGGGACCAGACCAGAAAACGAATGATCGAATTCGTGCTGACGCGTTTGGGCTTGATGGAAATAAGGATGAAAATGCAACTGATGAAGTGAATGCAGACAACGTGGTGGAGGTAGGACCATGACTCCAAACCTTGGAAGTTTACAAATGCAAAAACGTGCTTTCACTTTAATCGAAATGATGATTGTTATTGGCATCATCGCTCTACTTGCTGCATTGACACTCGGTATCTCAAGCAGTGTTTTACGAAATAGCGAAATTAGCAGAACAAAAAATGTACTGAAATTACTCGACATGGCTTTGCAAGAGTGGGAACATAATCAGGGGCGATTGATGACATATATGGATTACACATATACAGGTGGTACATTTGATATAGAGGCAGATGACGGAATCCTCGATGTAACCTTTGGCGGCAATGTTGTAGATAACGAAACAATGCAATTTGCGATGGAAAAAAGGGTTACTGAGTTTGTTAACGTAGTTGATTATTCAGAGTCCGCAAAAGATGTTCTTAACAAAATAAGTCCTGATCATTTAGAAAAAACAGCTCAAGGCATTGTTCCACTCGATTCTTGGGGAAACGCTATTGGAATCGTGTTTCCTGGCAGTCCATACTTAGATACTTATGGTGGATCAAATAATGCTTGGCCCAGAGACCAAAGTGGTGATTTGTCAATTCGTGATCAAGCAGAAGATGGTCTTGGCTCCTGTATTAACTTACGGCCGTACTTCGTGTCTGCTGGTCCAGATGGTTTGTGGGGATATCTTAATCAAGCAAATGGTGGACCAGATACCGCAGATCAAATAGAACATTGGGAAGCAACCAAGGACAACATTTATTCTTACGAACCATTTATTGTGGAGCAAGCACGTTGAACAATAAAATGCTCAATCCAAACTCTCGCGGCTTCACGCTCGTAGAACTCATCGTTGTGATTGTCATTATGGGAATCCTTGCACTCTTGAGCGGTCTTGCGTATCGCGGTATCTCTTCCGATCTTCGAATGGCTTCAGCAAAGAATACTGTTACAGCAGCCCTTGAAAATGCAAGGGCAATAGCAATCAAAAAAAACAGATACGTTATCGCGGTCTTTTATCCGCGGCTCGAAAATTCTGGATTAGAGCAGGTTATAGATGTCATCATCGCTGAGTGGAATGGCGACTCTATGAATGCCGATAGGGGTGATAATATTATTTGGACGTATGACAGATACGTGCCAATTAGTGGGTTATCAGTTAATACGATTGAAAGTGGAATCAGCGTTGCTGGACCAAGTTTTCAAAATGGCGATGATAGTGATTGGCTAGCACCATCATTTTTGCCAGGTCTTACGACTAGACCATCTTCTGACGCAGAGGATTTAATGGGGCGCCTTTCGG
Source organism: Phycisphaerales bacterium (assembly GCA_030748805.1). The sequence goes on from JASMLG010000090.1 coordinate 32,545, forward strand.
GAGTTCTTTACAATCCTGAGGGTAGAGTTGTTACTCGAAATTCAATATCTTCTTCTGACCGCTTGTGGGTTGATCTTAATTCTGATGGGGAACAGACCATTGATCCTAATCCCGATCGAAATTTAGATACCATTGACCCATGGAATGTTGGCTGGTTAACAATTTCTCCTCCTGAAATAATTGTAATTGAAGATCCCGATGTTCCATTCGACAGTTTGTCTGGTGTCTACTTGAAGGGTGTTGGAGGAGAGCCCTTTGTAATGCCAGTTCCTTTTATAGCGGTCTTTGACGATGACGAATTTCGTTCACAATATCCATCTGAACTTTTTGATGGATATCAAGAGCGCATAGAGAGCTATACTAATTATATTGATGTAAATACCGAAAGAATTCAATTCAACAGATATAGCGGAGTGCCACTGAAATGAATGCCAGTAGTAAAAAACTTGGTTTTTCGTTGATTGAATTGTTGCTTGCAATTTTCATTTTGGGTATAGGAATAATAAGCATTGCAGCACTTCTACCAGCGGGTTTGGCACAACAACAAAAGTCGACAGATGAACTGATTGGAACTATCGTTGCTCGCAATGCTTTAACAATAATACGGTCACATGTTGAGCAAGAGGATTTTGGTGATCCAAGGGACTTTGTTGGCGAGGACTGGTCCTCGAATGTTTGCGGGATTTCGCTAGGCATCGATCAAAATATTAATCCGCGAGAAACTATTTGTGGCGATTGGATGTGGCGAAGACCCGGTTTGATTAACGATGATTCAAATATTGTTGACTTGCAAGGGACTATTGATATCTTTGCGGTTCCAGACAATCAAACGAACACAGAGTGGTGGCCACCAGGAAGTGATTATGTTTATGAACCACCGGGCATTCCTTACAACAAGGGACGCTACGCTGATTCGAAGGACCCATTCACTGGTGAGACGACTCGTCTAAATCCACCGACTATTAGGATACTTGCTGGTGAAAGGCAGTACCCAATGTGGGCTGGGCTTGATCCCCTTGAGAGACCAAAAGCGGACTATTACTGGGACTGCATGTTTAGAAAGTACCAAGGTCGTATTCTCGTTGCAATATTCGTATATAGAGTCATCTCCCCAAATGAGGGAGGTCCATATACAGTTGATACTGCTTCGGGTGGTTTGCCATTTAGTGCTGACTTGACTTTGCAAACAACTGGTTCTTGGCCAGATGATGATGATGAAAGTGGTGTAGTACTAGAAGGTTCTCAGTTTGATGATCCAACAGTAGCAGATTTTCAGTGGCAACATCCCGGCCAGTGGATAGTCGATCAGAATTGTATTGTTCATCGTGTCTTACGCGGACGCAGGCGCAGTAACGATGACGCTGTGCGTCTTGCAACAAAACCAACTGGGGTTCCCGTCTTTAGTAGCGTTAATAACCAACGAGTTCCTGGCGTGAATGCAAATTGGTGGGACAAGGATAACTTTTCAATTGATGAAGTTCAGTATTCTGGATTCGGAATCGTTACAGATATTTGGTTTGTTCCAACAAGTGATTCCAAGGGAAGAACAATCATTCCTGTTTATGCAACAGTGGAGGATTTATGATGTTTGGTAGATATATGAAAACTAAATTTGGTTTCACTCTAATGGA
>JASMLG010000091.1 GCA_030748805.1 Phycisphaerales bacterium
TTTTGGTGGCAAAGCAGCAACAACTCCACTCGATATTTGCTCAGCGTTACTGAGCAAGAAGATTGGTCGTCCAGTCCGTATGGAACATACTCGAGAAGAAATGTTTAAGTATGGACGCGGCCGCCACAAACAACACATGACATTCAAAGTTGGTGTTGATGAAAACGGTGTCATCAAAGCGTGTGCTGCAAAAATCTACTTAGACGGCGGTGCATACTCCTCCTTTGGTGTTGCAACTGCGTATTACGCAGGCAGCATGATGCCTACGCTCTACCACATTCCAAACTATAAATACGACGGCTTTCGAATTATGACCAATAAGCCAGCGTGTGGTGCGATGCGTGGGCACGGCGTTCCGCAACCACGGTTTGCATTCGAATGTTTGCTAACGATGGTTGCAGAAGAAATGGGCATCGATCCAATCGAAATTCGTCGCCGAAATGCGATGACCGAAAACACGATGACAGTGAATCAAATGGACATTGGAAGTTGCGAATATCTAGCGACGCTTAACGAAACAGCAAAAGAAGCTAAGTGGGATGATAAGTACGGAACACTACCAAAGGGTTCCGGAATTGGCGTTGGCTGCGGCGGTTTTGTTTCGGGCGCTGGATATTGCATTTACCGCGGGCAAGTCCAAGTGCAATATGAAAAACAACCAGAAAAGTTCTTAAAAAAATCAATCTTCCCACACGCTAATGCAATTGTAAAAATCAGCGAAGATGGAACTGCAGCAGTACTCTTGATCGGCGCGGCAGAAATCGGGCAAGGCAGTGATACGGTGCTTACGCAAATGTGCGCTGAATCACTTGGCATTTCGCCAGATAAAATTCGCATTCGCTCTGGCGATAGTGACATTTCACCGATTGACTTGGGCTCCTACTCCTCAAGAGTAACGCTGATGGGCGGTCACGCTGTTTCGCGTGCTGCCAATGATGCGATTGACAAAATGCGACCGTACGCAGCCGCAATACTTGGTTGCGAAGAAGATGCCGTTCGAGCAAAAGATGGCAAGATGTTCGCTGATGGCAACGAAGTTGACACTGTTCTTTGGGAAGAAGTCGCAAGACAATTCTTTAATGAAAACGGACCGCTCGTTGGCACAGGTTGTTACAAACCACCTGACGGTTTAGGTGGTGATTACAAGGGAGCAACCGTTGGAACAAGCCCTGCGTATTCGTTTGGCACTTCCGTATGTGAACTCGATGTCGATATGGAAACAGGCAAGGTATCTGTCAACAAGTTTACCGATTACCACGACTGCGGAAGGGCAATCAACCCGCAAGCAGTACACGGGCAAGTCGAAGGCGCAATTGTCATGACGACCGGCGAAACTTTGATGGAAGATGTTTGTTTTGATGACAAAGGGCAACTCTTAAACGGCGACTTGCACGGCTACTTGTTGATGACTATAAAAGACGCCCCCGAAATATTTAGTGGCATAGTCGACTCTTATGAACACCGAGGACCTTATGGCGCAAAAGAAATTGGCGAGGGCTCAACGCTTCCTGTGCTTGGCGCGGTTGCTCACGCAATTGCAAACGCAACTGGCGTTTGGATTACTGATCTTCCGATTACACCCGAAAAAATTCGCAATGCAATGAAAGCGAAACAAGCCAAGGAACAAGTCGCAACGACTGCAAGTTAATACATGTACACCTCTGCAACTGCAATGACGCTGATTCTTGTTATCGCACTTGGCATTTTTGCTTGGTCTGCGTACAAACGATCGCGATTGTTGTTTGCAGCCCCCGGAATTGCGCTTAATAATGTGAGCGAACGTTTCCGGGGAACAATGCAACTTGCCTTTGGACAAAAGAAACTCACGCGGTTCACCGTTGCTGGCCTTGCCCACAAGGCAATTTTCTTTGGGTTCATTGTTCTAATGCTTCGGACACTTATTTTGATAAGCCGAGCATACACCGACCAAGATGGTTTTGGATTGTGGTTATTCAACGATGACACAACGCTGGGGTTCATCTACAACATTATTAAGGATGTCTATGTTGTCTTGGTCATGCTTGGTGTGAGTGTCTTTTTATGGATGCGACTTGTAAGCAAACCCAAACGACTGAAACCAAGTTGTGAAGCGTTGTTTATTTTGTGGGCGATCTTCGCGCTGATGGTTGCGGATTTACTAATTGACTTGCCTGTTCCGCCAATTATCAGTCAGTTTGGCTTTTGGGTGCATGTCATTTTAGTTTTTGTGTTGTTAAACATCCTTCCATATTCAAAACACTTCCACATCATCACTGCCGTACCAAATGTGTTCGTGCGTAAACTTGAACCAAGTGGATATCTCAAACCAATTGATGATATTGAAGGACGACTTGAACGCGAAGAGCCACTAGGCGTGCAATTCGTCTCACAGTTTGATCGCGGTGTCGTGCTTGATTTGTATTCGTGCACTGAATGCGGTCGTTGCACAAGTAGATGCCCTGCAAATAATACAGGCAAGGAACTTTCTCCAAGAGATATGCTTTGTGATATTCGTGATCATTTGTATGAACGCGCCGATGATGTCGTAACGAGCGGAGAGCTAAGTAATTTAATTCCGGGGGTTGTTTCCGAGGAATCGCTTTGGGCGTGTACGACTTGCGGTGCTTGCGAAGAAGAGTGCCCTGTGATGATTGGGCACATTCAACGCATCGTTGATATGCGCCGCCACCTTGTTCAAGAAAAAGGTGAGTTCCCTGAACCGCTGATGACCACATTCCAAAACTTAGAAATGACAGGAAATCCTTGGGGTTTGCCACCCGAAGAACGTTTAAGTTGGACCGAGGGTTTGGATGTTCCAACTGTTAACGAAGTACCGGACCCCGACGTATTGCTGTGGGTTGGTTGCGCACCAGCGATGGATGCTAAATCGAAAGTAATTGCACAATCAATGGCACAGTTACTTAGTCATTCGGGGGTAAAATGGGCCATTCTTGGCGAACTTGAAAGTTGTACTGGTGACGTTGCACGGCGCGGTGGGAATGAATATCTTTTTGAAATCATGGCGAAGGGAAACATTGAAACGCTCAACGGTGTTGGTGCAAAAACCATTGTGACAGCGTGTCCGCATTGTTTTAATACATTGAAAAATGAATATCCTGATTTTGGCGGTTGCTTCAAC
>JASMLG010000092.1 GCA_030748805.1 Phycisphaerales bacterium
TCACCAATTCGGCGAATGTTTTCTGTTCGATCTTCTGGTGAGAATCCTAGGTTCTTATTCAAACCCATTCGGATGTTATCACCATCAAGACGGTAAGCGTGGTGCCCACGGCTTAGAAGTACTTGTTCAACTGCAACTGCAATTGTACTTTTGCCAGAACCAGAGAGACCTGTGAACCAAAGGGTTGCACCTTTTTGTCCCATGTTCTGTAATCGTTCTTCTGGTGTGACGGTACCTTCGTGAAAGGTGATGTTTGTTGCTACTTGTTCAGCCATTGTAATTTCCTTTTTAGGATGAGTTAATAATTAAATTATGCGGTTACAGTTGAAGTTGCCCATTCGATGAGTACATCTGCAACTTCTGGTCTTGAGAATTCGGCAGGTGGTCGTTCGCCCTGCTCAAGTAATGCGCGAACTTTTGTGCCTGACAAGAAGATTTGATCGCCTTCAAGTTTCGGGAATGTTTTTGAACTCACCATACCTTGTGCTTTGATTGAATACGCAGCATGTTCAAATTTAAGTGGAACGATGCCGATTTCTTCTGCAGAGAAGTTATCGAAGATGTTTTGTGCGTCATAAGTTCCGTAGTAATCGCCAACACCTGCGTGGTCTCGACCGACGATAAAGTGTGTTACGCCATAGTTTTTACGGATAAGTGCGTGCAAAATTGCTTCGCGTGGACCAGCGTATCGCATTGCTCCGGGCATTACAGAGAGCGCTGTGTAATCACGAACGAAGTAATTATCAATAATTGTGTTGTAACAATCCATACGAACATCTGCTGGAATATCGCCTTCTTTTGTTTCACCAACAAGTGGATGAATCAAAAGACCGTCACAAATTTCTTGTGCACATTTGCAAAGGTATTCGTGTGCTCGGTGAATTGGGTTGCGGGTTTGGAATGCAGCAACTGTGCTCCAACCATTTGTTTTAAACAACTCACGAGTATCTTTCGGTGGCAAGCGGTATTCAGTGAATTGTTCGCCTGGTTCAACTTCAGGAGTTACGGTTGCAACGTGGATGTCACCACCGATTAGCCACTGGCCTTCGTCCATAACTTGCTTTGCACCTGGGTGTGCATCATCTTCTGTTCCAAATACATTTGGAATTTCTAGTGCTTTATCGTGGGCGTAAATTTCATCACAATCGATGATTGCCATGAAAGTACCATCTGCGTGGTAAAGGGCCGCTTTGCCACCTTCGGTCAAAGTGTTTTTCACATCTTCGTCTACGGCGAGAGTTATTGGAATTGGCCAAACTGTTCCATCAGCGAGACGCATGTCTTTGCAGATTGACTCAAAGTCTGCCTTTTTGCAGAAGCCGGTGAGTGGGCTGAATGCGCCGATTGCAATCATCTCAAGATCACACGCTTGCTTAGATGAGAGGGTAATGGATGGAAGATTTGCTGCTTCTTCGGCAAGGTTGCCGCCAGTAAATCTGTTAACCAAGGTTCCGCCGTGAGGGGCGATGAGGCTTCCTGTTGACATTGTTTGTAAACTCCGTTCTAGTTGGGAAAAGGTGGAAAAAAGGGTACGATTCTGTTTCGGCCGACAAGGGCTAGATTTGACATAAAATGTATCGAAACGACCGATAGTACTCGCTCAGCGACCCTAAATCAAGACCTTTATCGATAATTCACAAGAACACTTGAAAACCATGAAAATACTCCATTATTGTGCCCGTTTACGCCTCATAGATGGGGGTGTTGTACGAGCAGTTTTGGACTTAACTTCTTCACTTTCTCAGTGTGGTAAAACAGTAACTTTGATGGTGACAGAGGGTGATGACTTTCCAGGAGAAGATTCTGGTGTCCAAACAATGAGAACGGGTGACTTTGATCGACCCCCTATCCGCTTTTCAACGGCTCGACTAGCATCTTTGAAACAATATATTGCCGATGCAGATGTTCTCCACCTTCATACTCCGTGGGAACCGGCAAATATTCAACTTGCCAAAATCGCACGCGATGTTGGAACACCATACGTTGTTTCAGTGCACGGAATGCTCGATAACTGGGTGATGAAAACAAGCACTCTAAAAAAACGAATATTCCTTCGTCTTGGTGGTCGCAAGATGTTTCATAAAGCCGCTTGTGTACACTGCACAGCTCGTGCAGAAGCAGATCAAGCAAGGAGATGGATTCCAAAATCTAACATCGTTGTAGTTCCTCTTGTCTTTGACCCAAGTCTTTATCTTACTCCGCCACCAACTTCTGATCCTGACAAATATTGGCCACAACGGGAATCAAAAAAACCCATAGTCTTGTTTTTATCTCGAGTTCATCCAAAAAAAGGTGTTGATCGGTTACTTCAAGCCGCTGCTGATGTTCTCAAAAAAAATAAGGTTAGATTCATCATTGCAGGAAGCGGAGAACCATCATACGAAAGGCAGTTACAAAAACTTGCGGTTGAATTAAATATTGATTCACAAATTGAATTTGTAGGTTTTGTCGATGGAGATCGTAAAGTTGCATTGTTGCGAGCAGCTGACTTGTTCGTACTTCCAACAAGCCAAGAAAATTTCGGGTTGGTATTTCCTGAAGCAATGGCTTGCGGATTACCTGTTATCACAACCAAAGGTGTAGATATTTGGCCGGAGTTGGAAGAATCTGGTGGTGCAATAATTATCTCAGAAGACCCAAAATCAATAGCAACTGCAATTAACCAACTCCTCACTAACGGAGATACATGCAAGAAAATGGGTGAAGCAGCAAGAACGTGGGTTGATTCAACATTTTCTGGAGACTCGGTAGCCAATCAATACATTGGTCTATACAGAACTGCTATTAACGGATAACTTTTTCGTATGCCTCAATCAACTCTTCAGCGTAGTTATCCCAGTTCCAACGTGCAGCAATATCCTCTTTAGCAGCACGACCCATTTCAGCCGCTTTTTCCAAGTCAGATAGAATCTCATCAAGAGCAGTTGTCGTAGCTTCTACATCTCCCAAAGGAACTAATAATCCAGTTTCTCCTTCAACAATGAACTCTGGGTTAGACCGTTGATTTGAAGCAATAACAGGAATACCAGCAGCAAGGGTCTCAGCAATTACAAGTTGTGGATCAATACTCATCTTCCGAATCGGCATCACAACACAAATCGATTCGAGAAGAAGTTTCGGTAATGTAATACCTTCTTCGTATGGAAAATGATAGAGATGTATATTGTTGTGATTCTCGGCAATCTTATCAATACCTTTGATTGGTTCCCAATGTTGCCGAACAGCAAAATCAAAATTAATCTCTGGATACTTAGGCGCTAACTTTTCGTATGCTTCAATCACAACATCTGCACCATTATCAATGGTTAAGTCTCTCCAAAAAAGTACTCGATGCGGAGCCCCAAGTTCGGGTCCTTCGTACTCATCATTAATATGTCTAATCACTCCATGGGTAATCTGTGTAGTTGGAATCCCCTCTTTTTCCAAATTTCGTTTTACAAATGAAGTTGCTGTGACAACTGCGTCTATTCGTTTCCATAATCGTTTCGTCAAAAACGAAAGTCGTTCAGGGAAAAAAGTTCCAAAGATGGTTACGACCACCGGTGTCTTCAAACCCAAAAGTTTTAACCCACCTGCAAGGTGAGCCGTTCTATTAAAACCAAACAAATGAAGAACATCGAACTTTTGCTCTTTACATATTTTCTTAATTTCTTTTACTTGTTTTAAGAGTTGAAGAATCCTTACTCCAGATCCTTGATTACCTGTGCGTTCAAGAATTCCTCCTCTGTTGCGAGAATCTGTCACAAGGTGAACCTTCAAATCATCTGCAAGACAAAATGGTAGGGAACGGTCTTCTCCAAACTCATTTGTAATCAGGTGTACATCGTGTCCAGCTTTTCTAAACTCCTCAATACCATTGAGGGGAACTTGAATGTGTCCCGAGACATTGCTCTCGAACCCTTTTTGCCCAGCAACAACTGAAACAAACACTCCTATTTTCATCAGTTAACTCACATTCCAACTAGAAACGTCTCGTTCCAAAAATTTCGACAATCTGCTGTTATATGGGGCAAAATGTTTTTGCAATCGTTGCTTTGTCTCTTTTTTCATTGGTTGATACGCTCGCCCTTTATTTTTTCGGCTTCTGCGAATTTTATCTCCAACCCAAGATTGGCTCATCATATTCACTAGAGATTTTAATCCAAGTTGATGCAACATCTTCTTAAGGTTTGGAAACATTGCAGCGTTTTTTCTCTGGCCTATGAGTTTTGACTCCTCACTTGATTCGACGCCTATAAAATCAAGTATTGTTTTTAAGAACATTTTGTCATCATTATGAAGATCATCATACAAAAGGAATAACATTTGTTCTCTGTCATAATGTTTTAAGAGACCTTCAATTTGGTCCATATACTGACCTCGAATAAGTAAATCTTGATCCGATTCTATTGCTTGTTCAAAACTATTCCATCCGGATTCAATTTTCCTTGATTGGTAGTTGCTATAAGCACGATCGATAGGATTTCGCATCACCATAATTAATTTTACATCTGGAAAATGCTTTGCCAAAAGACCCGACGCCTCAGGCAAACAATATCCTGTTGCAACTTCTCCAATCGCAAGATGATGAGATTCCACTCCTCTAAATCGTTCCATAAACCAATCAATTCCTTTGTCGTAATAACGATCAAAGAAATAGGATTGTTTTTTTTGTGGAAGGAAAACTTCGGAATGACCTCGCAACGCAGCATCCACCCAAGTTGTGCCACACCGCTGGCAACCCACGACAAAAAAGGTGAGAACAGAGGTGTCCTGAGAAATCATGCGAGGAATATAACAGAGTTCATTGAAGGATAGTTGGGTGTAGAGTTGGCGATGTTTCTATGGAAAAGATGGTGGTCTGAGTTGTCTAGGAGTCAAAGAGGTAGAACGCACTCTCCCCATAACGAGATGAGATCAACGATATCTAATGCGTTAACAGTACCATTTCCATCTACGTCTCCTAAACAACATTGATCTATGCAGTCGCCCCAATTCGTAATCAGAATAACAAGATCTCCAACAGCAACCGAACCGTCCCCGTCTAAATCACCATAACACTGTGGACATCCCAATTGGTCGACTTCGTTCAAATGGATGCTTGTATAACCGCCATCATTTGTATCCGCAGTCAGTATATCTGGTCTTCCATCAGCGTTCATATCTGCAGTAATGACATGGGCTGGCGCCTTTAAGGAAAGCAATTCAAAAATGTTTGCTATTAAAGCCTGCCCATTATTTTCATAAATATACACAAATTTTTCTTGTTCAATACCCCCCACATGGGAAACTATCACGTCTGGTTTACAATCTCCGTTGATGTCATCAATCGTATTGGAGTGTGGGAGTTGATGCGTTGGATATATCCCAATCTCTGAAAAAACCATACCACCATAATTTTTCAAAATCCATAGAGTGTTAGTATCTTTATGGATGACTGCTAAATCACCTAAGCCATCTTGGTCGAGGTCTCCAATGGCGACATATCTCGGTTGCAAATCAACAGAAATACTCGCTGCATTAACAAAAGTTCCTGCACCTGTGTTTTCGATGATTGTCAGTGTATCATCACCGAGGTTTGATACAGCGATATCAAGATCACCATCCGAATCAAGATCTCCAACATCAATACCACGCGGTTTATTTCCAGATGAAACATCAACGCCAGAAAAGGACGCGTGCCCATTATTCAGTAGAATAGTTGTGATCGACGGTGATGCTCCCGGATTTTTTGCTTCAGCATCCCAATGAGGCAAGATTAAATCTGAATCACCATCTCCATCAATATCTGAAACAGCGATACAACTTGATCGAAGATAGAATATCTCATCGAATACCGTTAGGTTACCGAAACCATCATTCAATAAAATAGAGACAGAACCGCCATCATATCCACCCTCTACGGCCCCAGCTTCCCAGTTTGCAGTTGCAGCGTCGATATCTCCATCGTTATCAAAATCGCCTGCGACGACGTACCGTGGGATTGAACCAGAACTAAGTGTGACTGTTGAATTAAGCGAAAGATTCCCTAAGCCATCCCCCACGAATATCATCACCTCGTCGGTTAGCCGGTTTGAAACAGCAACATCAAGAAGACCATCGCCATTAAAGTCTGCAGCTTCAACTCCAGTTGTTTCCGCCGGAAATTCATTGCACGGGCTCGTGTCGTACTGATTCTGTGGCGCAAAATTCCATTGGCATTGAAAAGCATTTGCCGATGAACAAATAACAAATGAAATCGCCAAAGCACTAGAACTACGCTGTAGGTGCATACGTACCATACCTAACTCTAGACTATAATATGAAGAAATGCAATTCCAAAAATTACATCAAGACGAAAATTGCTATTTATACCACTTATACCACATTAAACCGGTCCGGTAATGAGTGATAAGCTGATTTCTACTCCTTCAGAGAAGTTAAAAGGGCTTCATCGCATTGGCACGAATTATGGCCGACTCATTGCAACAATGGCAATGGGAATTGCAACTGTCCCACTGCAATTCAAATGGCTTGGGATGGATGGATTTGGTCTTATTAGTCTAGTTGGCTCGTCTATTGGAATTGGGGGAATGTTACAAGACATGATGCGAAGTTCGATGGTCAGAGAACTTGGCGACGCTTGGCATCGAAGAGAAGATGGTAAATTTCAAGAAAGTTTCGCAGCTGCATTCCTCGTCAGCGCGTATGTCACAATCCTCACAGCACTGATTTTCGCAGGAATCATATTCTTACTTTTACCAGTTCTAGATATTCCTTCCAACTGGCTCGGCTCTGCTCAATGGATTACCGCCTGTTCTGGGATTTCAACTTGTTTGGTTGTTTTACTTGCCCCGACGATTAACATGCTCGTAGTTCGAGAACATTTTTTCTGGCATAACTTATGGACGGTTTCTTCTAGAAGTGCTTTCTTGATCGCAACAATTATCCCCTTTCTCATTTTTAATGTAACTGACATACCCCAAGGGCTTACCCTATTTGGATACATCATCATGATAGTCGGTGTTGCTAGTACTCTCCTTCTTATCGGTGGATTCGTTATAGTCGATCGTCGAATGTTTCCAACTTACAGAGGTTCGACCCGCGAAGCGATGAAAAAAGTTGCGGGCACATTTGGTTGGAATAGCGGCGTGGTCGGTGCAATGAATCTTCACGAGCGAGTTGCTAATTACATTATGAATTATTTCTTTGGGTTGTGGGGAAACGCAGTATTTACTCTCGCGCTAAGATTGGTCAGTTACATTCGAATGGCATCTCTGGGACTTACCTTTGGTCTTGATTCGGTGAGCGCACGGCTTAGTTCTACAGAAGATCACACAACCCTCAAATCAATGTTTAGACATAGCACAAGGATGCTCGGATTTGTTTCATTCCCAGCGATGGTTGTTGTGTTTGTGATAGCAGAACCCTTACTTCGCATGTGGGTTGGGCGAAGTATTGAAAACCCAACAGAAATTCTTCCTGCATCAGAAATACTTGTCAAAATCATGGTGGTTGGTCTTGCCTGCAGAGCCGTGTCAGATGGGTGGATGAAATTATTTTATGGAGCAGGACACATTAGAAAATATGCCCCATACGTTTTCGCAGGTGGATTATTCAATCCAATCCTGTCTGTTTTACTCATTTTTATACTGCCAACAAATATCGCATTCACAGGTGCGGCAATCGCTTACTCGGTCGTTTTCTTTGTTGTACACATGATTATCATGCCACAAGTTTCTGCTAAAAGCGTTGGACTCACACTAGGAAAAATACTCCGACCTTCCTTTCGACCCCTTGCAATTGCAATTGCTGTCGCTCCAACATTGTTGATACCAAACTATTTTTCAGATACCGAACTTATGAAGTGGACGGGGGTCATCGGAAGTGTTTGTTGTTATGGGATTGCCTACTCAGTTACAAGTTGGTGTTTCCTTCTATCTAAACGAGAACGAGGGGGAATTCAACGCCTTATTCTGCAATTAACAAAGCGTCAAGCGGGGACTCGATAATCAGTAAAATCTTCTAACTCTGCAGGTTCTTCGTCATCCAACAAATCCCACTCATCCCTAAGAACGCGTCTGACACCACTATCTCGAATGTCACTCCATAAACAGATAAAGAAACTAGCCATGACAACATGCAAAAACGACCAAGTGTATGTAGGCCAATAAACCACTTGGTTAAAGCATCCCTGAACATACATAGCAAGAAGTAGCAGGTATGAAATACTATAAAGCAAGGGATCTCCGACAATTTGTTTTCGTTTTCTCCACACACGAAGACCTGAGTAGGATGAGTAAACTACTAAAGAAAACATTGGTACAAACAACATCAGTCCACCGTGATACATCATGTTCATCCACGCACTATGTGGATGCATTCCAATGATAGGAGATTTGAAATAATACCCGTCATTTGTTCCAAGCAGCCCAGTCAGTGGACGACGTGAAAATTCTTCTGTGATATATCTAAGCCACAACTGTGGTCTCCCAGTATCTAAGTTAGTCATCCGTTCCATTGGAGCTATGTCAGCGCCAATTGACATAATCCACCCTAACCCAAGAACTGCAATTGTAACACCAAGAATTGTGATGATAGGCCTCTTAGATAGAACCCAAATAATTGGAAATGATGTCATTACAATCGCAATATTCGTTTGCCTACTTGCAGTAAGAAGAGCCATCCCTAGGGTAATCGAAAGCATGAAGATCAAGAATGGCTTATATTTTTTTGGCCATGTCATCATTGCGTACCCAAGCAGAGGAGCTGAAAGGGCAAAAAGCATTCCAATCTGATTGGAGTTTGTTCCCCATGGTTGGAATCGCCCAACTCCCTTTAAGAAAGAATCCCCAGGGAATAAAATTAGCGCAGAAATTGGTATAGCTAGAGCAACTAAACATCCAACCGTAAAAGCATTAATAATCCTCTTGAAATCAGCATAAGTCACAACTGTGCTAATCAAGGCAAGAGCAGAAAGTGTAAAACACAACCACTGAATTCTTAACACAACCCCAACACTTGGATCTTGCACACCTAAAATTGCGACAATCCACACCATTGCCATTGAAGGATATATCCACAAAATTCCAGGTATCTTTCTCTTTGGTCCTGGATGTGTCAATGCTGAGAACGCTACAAGTAAAAAAGCGAAACCTGAGGTTAGTTTTGCTGCTGCTGCAATTAAACTTAATTCTTGGGCACTTCCAATTTGTAACCAAGGGGCTAACAGTACGATAGACAAAAATAACCGATGGGCTTTTGGGACAAGGAAGTAGGAGATGAATGCAAAAATAAATGGCGACAAGAGCCAAGGCTGAGTCGTAATAATTTCTAGATAAACATCAGTGCGTTCCATTGAGGTCTTTGGGATGGTATCGGATAATTCATTACTGTGGCTCCCCCAAGAATTAGAGATCTACTATGCCTCGCGGGTAATTCGAAGGGAATACGGCAATAATTCACTCGGACAATATTTTGTTCTCAATTGACAAGACTACTAGCAACACAAATTTGCCATATAATAGGTATTGTGATTGGTAATAAGTTTTTGCTTGTCATATCAACGGTGTTGTGTAACAGTTTTGTTGCAGCCTCTTTTTGCGACTGGAAACCCATCATCTACAATTCGATAAAATGGACCGCTGCTGATCAAGGGGTACTTACCATTACCTACACGACTGAACATGGAATCACTAGGGTGCCCATTGCCTATCACGGAGGTGTAGATACTAATGCTTCGGGTGAAATTACAGATAAGAATATAAGTCATTTCACAGAATGGGCTGATGAAACGCTTCCTACTAATTATTGTGGACCTGTTGTACTAGATTACGAGGAACCTTGGTGGAAAGAATTACAAGCAAAAACAATTCTTCCAGATAGATTAAGGGAAATCCTAGGAGTGTATTCTGAAGGAATTCGAGTCGCTCATAACATACGACCTTCTTCACAGTGGGGATACTGGGGACTTCCTCTTTTACGAAACACTAGTGAATCCTGGACTAGTCAAGGTCTATCTCTAGAACCTCTCATCAGTTCGTGTAATGCTCTCTATCCTGATGTATACAATTGCACACCTGGGCTAGATCGGTCTCGTCAAGCAGAACAACATATTTCAAATGTGCTGCAACTTGCCGCAGGAAGAATGCCCGTCTTTGTATTCGCTTCAGTGAGATATTGCGGTCCTGATGTAGGTCATTCTGATTTCGTTCCAGACGAGATTTTTCTTAAGCAAGTCAACGCAGCTTTGCGGGCATCTTGGATCGATGAGTTTGGAAATCAACATCGAATAAAAGGAATAATCTTATGGGACAATTATGGTTTTTCTCAGGAAAGCGAATGGGGATCACTTGATCAAAAGCACAAATACTATTTTGAGTTACTCGAGGCATTATCAGAAGCTTGGGAAAAAGCAATGAAGGGGAAAAAGGTTATTGTGGAGCCACCAAAGCCCAAAGTATGTCAGTATGGACTATCAGAGCCCGCAAATAGTGGTGAGACTATCTTCATCCGAGCAAATCGAGAGCATCCACAAGAGATGAAAGAAGTCATCCAAGAAAACACCCGTGTCCCAAGTGGTCGTGTTGGAGGCAATAGAGTAACTGAGTAGTCACTTTAACAAATCAAGAACCTCGGTGGTTTGTACACTACTACCAAATATCATGTCAACTAACAACGATCTAAAACCACCTATATTTCTAATCGGAAATGTTCGCTCAGGTACCACGATGTTTCATCACATTTTCAATCTGCACGAGGAGGTAGAAAGTTGGTATGAGCCAAGAACAATTTGGGTGTATGGCGCGCCCAGACGACGACACGATAGGTTCACCTCGGAAGACGCCACGAAGCGAGTTAAACGATACATTCGAAAGCGCTTTATCAAACACCAACGATCTCATGGAAATCGTAGGATTATGGAAAAAACACCTTCGAATATTATGAGAATTCCATATGTAGAATCTATATTCCCAGAATCAAAGTACCTGTACATTATAAGGGAACCTTTCGCAAACCTAAGTTCTGCTGAGATTCGGTGGAAATTTGAAAGTAATTGGCATCATCTTTGGGTGAGATTTTTGGAATGTCCAAAAACACAAATCCCACACTATCTAAATAGGTTTCTTGTAGATCGATATCGACATTACATTCTTAGAAAAGAATACTTTTCGGTATGGGGGGTTCGATACCCCGGCATCTATGAAGACCTAAAACAAATATCACTTGAAGAACTTATTTGCAAGCAATGGGTCGAATGTTCTAAACAGGCAGAAGAAGACCTTTCAAAAATGGATCCTTCTAAAGTAATGCGAATTCGATATGAAGATTTTGTTGAAAAACCTGTCGAAATATACCGTGAAGTAGCTAATTTTTTTGAGATTGAATTAACTAAGAAAATTGAATCACAAATCAGCGAGATGGTTGACCCTAGCCGCCAAGACAAGTGGAAACGGCTAGACAAAGACATTTTGCGTCGATGTTTTCCTATTTTAAAAGATGAGATGCAAAGACATGGGTACAAGACAAACGAGATAGAAAAAATTCTTTCTGCTTAATCTTTTTGTAATTGTTGCAAGCGCCTTAAAAATTTTATCCGTCGCATTGCAGTGTTCTCACCTGCGTTTAGCTGACGATTGCCACTGTTTTTGTCACGAATTTTATTCTTTAAGTTTTCTGGACTCAAATCGCCTTCACTCATCTCATCCATTTCTTGAGCGCTTTTAGCTTTACGCTCTTCACGCCGTTTAGTTTCTTCATCGATTTTTAGCTGATACGTTATTTGAAAATCTTTTTGTTGATCTCTTGTGAGTAATTTCCACGCACGCTCTTGATAGGTTGTAATGTCCGGAGCTAACTCCATCAATTCAATCATTCTCGCTCGAGAATCTTCAGAAGGGACTTCGTCGCTTTTCTTTACTGCATTGTGATTTTTACGAATCGAAGCAAGTTCTTTTCCGTGCGTCTTGTGAAACAATTTTTGTTCTTCTTGAAGCTCTTTCATAACCAATTCGATTTCTTCTTGTTGTGTAGAAGAAAGTTCGATGGACTTTAATGAAGAAGTCCAGATTTTCATCTGAGACCGATTATTCATCTTTTGTTTTTTGCCAGTTTCATCCAATCTTCGAGAAAGCAAATCGCTATCGGTAACTGCTTCTCTATCGATTGCTGGTCCAGCAAGCAAATCATCTGCTGGTGGCGAAGCAATTGCCAGACTTCCAAAGAAAAGTGTTGTTGTAATAACGAGTGTTGAGTGCATGTTCATTAGAGGGTTCCTTTTTGTTCGTAAGGGTACAACGAAGAATTCACGCTATATAATGCCATTTTTATACGATGAAAGGTAAAAATGGCCCTACAACCCTCAAATCTTCGCAATGCACTTGGCTCAATCGTCGATCCTGACTCAGGAAAGGACATTGTGACCGCTGGGATGGTAAAAGACATTCAAACAGATGGCGACAATATATCGTTGGAAATTGAACTTTCTTCACCTGAATCTCCATTACAAGAAAGATTGAGTGAGCAAATTGAATCTGCAATCAGATCAACAAGCCACGAGTGCAAGGAAGTTGTAGGTTCAATTCAAATCAGTTTTAGTGCAGATACTCGCAGTGCAAATGAACGTGTTCGTGAAGAAACAAATCCTCTACCGGGAATAAAAAAAATTATTGCAGTTGGCGCTGGCAAAGGAGGCGTTGGAAAGTCAACCGTCTCAACAATTATTGCTGTAGGTCTTGCAAGGCAAGGTGCGAAAGTTGGGCTGCTTGATGGAGATATTTATGGGCCTTCTATGACAACAATGCTCGGCTTGCATCGCGAAGAATCAAAAGCGCAAGACAACTTCCTCCTTCCATTTGAAGTGCATGGAATTAAAGCAATGACAATTGGAAAACTTGTCGAACCAGACAAGGCACTAATTTGGAGAGGTCCAAGAGCACACAGTGCATTTAGCCAACTTGCATTACAAACCAAGTGGGGAGAACTTGATTACTTAATTGTTGATTTACCGCCTGGAACTGGTGATGTTCCACTTTCCCTTGCACAACTGTTACCACTTTCCGGAGCAGTAATTGTTTGTACACCACAAGTCGTTGCACAAGACGATGCAAGACGCGCAGTTAGGATGTTCCAAGAACTCGGTATTCCAATTTTGGGACTCGTTGAGAATATGTCGTACTTCGTAGCAGACGATGGCAAAGAATATGACATCTTTGGTCGTGGGGGTGGTGAGCAAATGGCTGCAGCAATGAATGTTGGCTTCCTTGGCGGTATTCCAATTCATCCAGACATGAGAGTTAGTGCTGACACTGGCGAACCACTTAAAAACTGGGAAATCAATGCCACAATGTCAAAAGCATTTGACAATGTGTGCGGCAATTTTATCTCATCTGCTGAATCTACAACCCTTGACCGCCCCACCCTCTCCATCAACTAAAAAAACGACCCGCGGGATAGTTAATTTTCTGAAATCAGCTCAAGAAAATAAGCATCATTGTTGTTACAAGCCCGTTACTCACCCCATGCACAATCATGGATGGAAGTAATGTCCCTCTCCACTCACGCAAGAGATTCATACCGATTGCAATTCCCATTAAAGCTGGAATAACAACCAATCCCTGGGGATGAATTGCTGCAAAAATAAACGAAGTGACAAGTACGCTTACACTCACGCTAAATGCAAGTGTGACATTTTTTGATGATGAGCGAAGTTGGCGATATAACACACCTCGAAACATTGTTTCCTCAACCACTGGCGCAGCAATAGTTGCTAACACAATCAGTAACATTCTCAAATGCAGATCGCCATTTGCAATTTCCAAAACTATTGGGTGAGCCCCTCCACTTGTTCCACCAAATGGATCGCCACCTGTTCCACCTGCCAAAGTTCCCTGAAAGAACATTAATATCATCGTGATGATTAGACCTATGCCAAGAAATGGGAGCATCATTGCGTACCCAGAAATTCCCCAAAATATTTCTTTGAAAAGTCCAGCACCTTGAGTCCATCCAATATCCCCTCGAATTTGGCTCCATGAAATACCACGAAACCTCGCCCAAAAGAGAGCACAAAGACTCCCGAAAAAAGCCAGAAGAGAAAATGACATTTCGAGTGACGGGTTATTTTCCATAAATTGCTGGCCAATCCACTGTGCCATGGTTATCAATGCCATAAAGAGAAAAAGCCACAATGCAAAAACTTCTGCATATATTCCATGACGAGGTTTTTCCGGCTCAAGACCTGATTGAACTTGATGGTTGAGTGTTCGGACAAGCATAATGATTAGCCCAATAAACCCAACAACTGCTGCGAATAGTATGAATGCCATTATTACCCCTACTGTGAATACTTTTATACTCGCAACTTTCCCCATCTCACGGCGTTTCTCTTGATCCGCCTCTACCAAAACTCCAAACCAACCAAGTTGAGTTTCAAGAGATGCCGAATCAGGAATCGTTTCCCCATTTGCTCGCTGGTCAAGATATTCTTGCGTTTTCCATTGTGTTTCTGTGAGGGACCGGTGTGTTTTCTCAAGTTCAACACGCATTCGAAGTGCTGATTGTTTCGCCGCCTCAGGGTCCCCCATAGCAATCATAAAGGCCATATACCGCTGTCTTTGCCCAACGGAGCCAGCGTCAAGAATCCCAGCTTGTGTCGCTATTTCCTGTTTTGCGCCAAGTACTTGGGCAATTCCTAGCAAATATTCTGCCTGTAGTTGAACCAATACTAGCCCAATAGGATCAGGATCTTCCGAATTACTCTCTTTTGCCCTATCTGGGAGCGCTTGAAGGACTGCTAACCCAATAACACTCACAATTATAAGCCCCCAAGCAACTCTAACAAAGGGTGGGAGATGGTCTTTCATAGCTCAATAATACCATCGTAGAGTTGACAAAATGTGCCCTTTTCGGTACATTTCCATGTTCGCCCTTTTATATCAAGGGCTCAGAAGGATATAAGATTATGCCACGCCAAACAACTTTTGCAAAACAAGGTGAAGTAGAGCCTCAATGGCGACACGTCGATGCTCAAGGCCAGACTCTTGGTCGCATGGCGACAACAATCGCAACTCACCTCATGGGAAAACACCGACCCGAATGGACACCACACGTTCTCACCGGCGATTTCGTTGTTGTTACGAATGCTGAAAAGGTTCAAATGACCGGCAAGAAATTTGAGCAAAAAACGCAACTCGTGTACAGTGGTTATCCAGGTGGTCTCAAAGCTCACAAGTACAGCGACATGATTGAAGCAAATCCAGAGAGAATTATTGAACAAGCTGTTCGTAGGATGTTGCCAAAAACTAAACTGGGCAGAGATATGTTCCGTCGCCTAAAAGTATACAGCGGAGACACTCATCCACATACAAATCAAAAACTCGAAGCACTCGCGTGCTGAAGTAATAACGTTACCGACGTTCGGTAGCAATACAACAAGTTCTCAAGAGGAGCTCCAAGAGCTTACGAACAAATGACAGAAGATCAACAAACAAACGAAGCAACCCAAAGCGTTGCAACCGAAACAAAACCAACCCCTGCTGCAACCACATCAAAAGATGGGCACTGGTGGTGGGGAACTGGGCGCCGAAAAGCTGCTGTTGCACGTGTTCGCATCAAGCCAGGCACAGGCGTATTTAATGTAAACAAGAAGGACCTCACTGAGTATTTTTCTGAGATTCGCGACCACCAAGATGTCTTGCGTGTTCTTGAAAAGACAAATACCAAGGGATCCCTAGATGTGTTTGTGAACACAAACGGTGGTGGCTATACGGGACAAGCAGGTGCCATTATTCTTGGTCTTGGCCGTGCTCTTGCAAAGTTAGACCCATCGCTTGATTCAACGCTTCGTTCCAATGGGTATCTTTCACGTGACCCTCGGCGTGTGGAACGAAAGAAACCTGGTCAACCTGGAGCACGTAAACGTTTCCAGTTCTCAAAGCGTTAAACCATTTAACTACCCAAACAACAAACCCATTGGACCAATTTTGGCTCAATGGGTTTTTTATAGTTTACCGAAGGAAGAGCAAAAACAATCCGCGGGGTTGTTTAGTCTTAGTGCCAAGCGCGTAACTGACGTGCAATCCAAATTGGCGATCTTCCCATTAGAGATGCTATCTCTTCAACCGTTTTGGGACTTCTAGACCATCCGTACCTAAGTGATACTATTTGAGCTAGTTCATCTGATGTCTTCTTTGAAAGAACTGGTAAATTCTCAGTAGGTAGTAAAAATGACCACGGAACAATTTGGTGGAAAGGGCAATGTAACTGGATTTTTATATATTTCGCAGCAGCTCTTTGAGGTTTAGAGTGTTGATCAAATAAAGACAAGTTTCTATCAAGCACGGATGCTGGTGTTTTGTGCACCATTTGTCCCTTGGAGGGATCCAACTTCGAGCAGGTTTCTCCAATAACTTGAATCATGTGTTTCAATAGGGAATCCAAACGATCAGCTGGTAATTCTTGCAGAGGGCGACCTACATGTTGCACAGCCACTGCAAGCGAAGAATGCATTGCTCCAACTACGAGTTGTTGCTGAAGTAAAAAAGACCACCGTAAATCTGTCTCTATACGATCGAGAACTCTTAACGATGGAGAATACCCTATATCTTTAATGAGTAACTTTGCTCTCCTTCTGAGCAAGTGCATAGCGGAAACAACCGCCGTTTCATTGTGTAGGGTTGAACTTTCATAAGGAAAATCTAATGAATCGAGTAAGAGAATTGCAGGAGTAACGTTCTGGGAAACTTGAGAACCAAGAATTACTTCTTCAGAATCCTTTCTTGAAAAGACATCCAATTCAATGTGTGAAATATTTAGTTTTTTCAAACGAGTGGCTCTCATACGAGCTAATCTTTTTTGTATGGCCCCAGCGGTTCGTTGATATCTTCCTTCCAGTTCTTTCCAAGAAGTCCCGATACGCAATTCTTGCTCTATCTCTTTAACATCCGTTCTGGATAACGACCTTGTTTTGCGAAATAATTGTGCTACCTCTTTCTGTTGTTGAAGTAATAGTCGAATAGTTTCATGATCTCTACCAGATTGTTTTGATATATCTACCGCAGCTTCACTCAACGACCTCATCTCTCCCTTTAAACTCATTGCAAACGAAACAATTTCTTTTTTTTCTTCATCAGAAAGTCTTGAAAAATTTGATGCTCTCTTCATTCTCTCTTCATTCTGATTTGCAAACTGCTCAAGCATTGCAGAAGAACTTCCGAGTCTCCTTCGACCATTACTCTCAAGAACCCAATGGAAAACAAGCCCCTCACGCCGTAATCTACTTAGGGTTCGGAGTGATACATGTAATTTTTTTGCTGCTTGCTTTACATCCATCATCCCATCTGGCGATAAATCTAACGTTCTACTAACAATTGCTATCAAAGCAACAATGTCCCCAAGCAATGCGCTACCTAATAGTGTTGGCTGGTTCGCTTCATCTCCACGATATCCTGTAATCCTGAAGACAATGTAATCATATGGATACAGCCTATTTTCTTCCAACTCTGGAAGCAATTTCTCGGCAGCTTTCATTTGTTGCACACGAATTTTCTCTGGAGCTCTCGCAATTTCGAATGCGAAATTTCGCATTTGTTTGATAAAAAATCTCGGTGCAATTGGCATAAAATCATATGCCCAATAGTTTAAGTTGTCGTACCTCTTTCAGAATCCCGCATGTTTTGGCAAGAGAATAAAACAATTGAAGAGACTCCATGTGCGCGTCTATAAACTCATATTGAATGTGCTTCGTTAGATACTGAAGTGCCAACGGTGCATCCCAACCACGACTACTTGCATGCGCTGAAACAACCTGTTCTATCCTCTGTTTATTGAATGTGAGTTGACGTTGAAGAAGCATCGAAATTTTTTGCACATGGGTCTCTGATAAATCCATTCGGCAAAACCATGCAGCAAACACAAAGGGTAATCCGGTTTGTTGCTTCCATGCTTGACCTAAATCTAATGTGTACTCGAATTCTGATTCACACTTACTAGTAACAACTTTGTCCCCAATAATTAAAACTGTTTCTGGCCAGAGTGAATCACAAGTATCCATTGATCGAATATCAGTGGAAATAACTTCTGGATGTATTGCATACAACTCATGTAACATTATTTGTAACAATGCAACTGAGGTGTGGCTATCAGAATCACAATGAACCTTGGTAATATTATTTAAAGGCACTCGACTACACAGTTGCACTGTGAGTGAATCTCCATCACTACTCAACACACCAACGGGTAAAATTCCCAATTCAATTGAGGTTTGTTGATAATCAATTGATGATGCAAGTGCTACGTCTACCTCATTACCTTCTAAACTGCCTATCAAATCACTTGGAACCTTTGCTATTACTTGGATCCCATCTACGGCAGAAATACCATCAACCATAGGGGCTGCGTTCAAAAAGTTTACAACACCAATACGAATATTCTTGGTCATAACTGCTGGCATCCACACATCATAGCCCCTTACTGTCGAAAAAACCCAATTAATGCTCGTTATCGGTCATAGAAGATTTTTTCTTTCTTTCATGAACTTCCACCTGTGAGTTACCGATACATAGGTGGACAGATACATGTGTTCTCGAGCCCAAGCAACGAGAGGAAATACAAGGGACCGCCTACGGGCCGACCCACTTCGCTCTTAGCGTTACTTGGGCTCGACGACACAAGTCATAAACTCTCTTCTCTTCTCTCTAAAAACGTTGTTCCCGTCACAAGTGACGGGAGCCGTTTTTTTTAATGCTCGGGTATATATTGCCTACGCGTGTTTGTGGCTTCGCACTGGTGTCACAATTTCAACCGACGGTTCGATGTAAGACCGATGAACTTTAGGTGAAATACGACTGATGATTGCGTGTGGTACAACACCTGCAACCTCTGCTAAATTCGACAACGTCGCTTTGCTTTCCCTGTCAACCGATAGCAATTCAATCCCGCACCCTATTCCTAGTTGAGTAATATTTGTTAAATCCACTGCAATTTGATCCATACAAACGCTGCCAACGACCGGCGCGTCTCCCAGTGGAATTTTAAATTGTTCGTCGTAGACCCGAACAAATGCACCTGCACGGTTTCCCTCTTCGCCAACACCAATTGGATACCCAGCTGCATATCCAACTGGAACAATTCCTATGTTTGAGTTTCGTTTTGACGTCCATTTACCAGAGTATCCAACATGTTCCCCAGCTTGAACTTGTCGAACATGCGCAAGTCGTGATCGCCAAGTAACAACTGGGGAAATATCTTTCAGAAGTTTTACGCCAGTTGGGGCAGCGCCTGTCCAGGCGAGTCCAACGCGAACCATACTACGGTGAGACCATTTCCATTGAACAGTCGCAGCAGTATTTGCTTCGTGCAAAAAGCATTCTGGAGACAACGGCGAATTAAGTGAATCAAGCACTTTGTCGAATCTATCGTGCTGAATTCGGGTCAGTTCTTCATCGTGAGTTGCTGAAATAAAGTGTGTTAATACTCCGGTCAAATTAAAATGATGGTTTGACCTTATAGTGTCGATTAATTTTTTTGCATCTGCCAGAACACAGCCACCTCGATGAAGGCCAGTGTCTATTTTTACTTGAACATTTAGAGTTATTCTGTACCTACTTGCAATAGTTTCAAGTGCTCGCATGTGATTCTCGTCGTGCACCACAAGATGCACGATACCTTGGCTCAACCCTCTATAAATTGGATGAAAGCGGTCAAAAGTATGTACTGGTGCAAAAACTAGGATTGGAGTGCCTACCCCAGAGACAAGGAGTTCTCCCGCTTCATCCGCGCTGTATACAGCGAGTAAATCAGCATGTTTTGAGAGTTCTGAGGAAACCTTGACTGCTCCCAAACCATATCCATCAGCTTTTACAACGGCACAGAGTTGACATTGTTGTCCAATATGCTTGCGAATCACGCTACAATTACGATTTATTGCTCCAAGATTAATCTGTACAGCACTGTGTTGTATTGTTTGAAACGTATGCATCCGTGCAATTCTTACAAAACTTTCTACCTATGTATTCAAGAACAAAAACCTTCCAAGGTACTATCGTCCACGTAGCGATTCTACCACCAAAACAATAGAACACGATGACTACACCACAAATAGACCTTGAAATCTTTGATACAGAACAAACGTTCACAAATATCGGATTAAACGAAAACCTACAAAAAGCAATTGAAAAAGCTGGGTTCAAACACCCTACTATCATTCAATCAAAACTTATACCGCTTGCCCTTTCAGGAGATGATATCCTTGGGCAATCTAGGACTGGATCGGGAAAGACAGCAGCATTTGGACTTCCCGTTTTAAATATACTAAATGAAGAAGATGCTTACGGAGCATTAATACTTGTTCCAACTCGAGAGCTTGCAATTCAGGTTGCTACCGAACTTGAAGACCTCGGTCAATTTACAAACTTAAAAGCAGTGCCAATTTATGGTGGGCAAAAGATAACTACTCAGATAACCAAGCTAGAGAAACGACCTCAAATTATTGTTGGTACGCCAGGTAGAGTCATGGATTTACACCAACGCGGTCACCTTCCATACAACCGAATCAGCATCGCAATTCTTGACGAAGTTGACCGCATGCTCGATATAGGATTCCGTGATGATATTCGCAAAATTCTTGGTGGCTTAAAACAAAAACATCAGACAATTTTTGTTTCTGCGACGATTTCGGATGAAATCAATCGCCTTGCGAAGAAATATATGAATGATGCAAAGCAACTCGATGTCACCTCATCTTCTGGTTCATTAACTGTTGCTCAAGTAAGTCAAGAATACTTACCAGTCGAACCATGGGACAAACAACGATTGCTCTTCCACTTACTCACCCATGAAGAAGCTGCGATGACACTAATT
This sequence comes from Phycisphaerales bacterium, assembly GCA_030748805.1. Next base: position 20,818 of record JASMLG010000092.1, read on the forward strand.
TTTTGTAAAACAAAAGCAACTGTCGATAAATTAACACGCTTCCTTAAAAAGAAGGAAATTGATGTCGCAGCAATTCACGGCGACCTTCAACAAAGTAAACGAAACAGCGTTATGCAACAATTGCGAGATGGAAAACTTAGTGTGTTGATTGCTTCTGACCTAGCATCCAGAGGTATTGATGTTGAAAACATAACCCACGTAATTAACTATGACGTTCCTGAAGATCCTGAAATCTATGTTCACCGAATCGGTCGAACAGCTCGTGCAGGTCGCGGTGGTATTGCGTGGATGTTCGTCACGCCAGATCAAGGTCAACTTCTCACTCAAATTGAAGCCCTCACGAACGTAGAAATACCAATCAAGGAGTATCCTGATTTTACGCCGGGACCCGAGCCAAGAGTCGTCAAGGAACAACGCCAAAAAGAAGAGCAACGTATCGAGGCCTCTCGCGAAGGTAAAAGTCGCACAAAAGTAAATATTCCTAGCGAACAGGATGGAAAAGATGACAAAAGTTTCCCAGGTGGAATTGTGCCAAAGGGATTGCCTAGTAAACGCATGGGTGGTCGTGTTCGAACA
>JASMLG010000093.1 GCA_030748805.1 Phycisphaerales bacterium
AAACGAGCCATTTGTTCCTACTCCATCGTCTTCCCAGAACTGTCCGTATCCATAAGAGCCCAAGTAAACCTCTTGACCACCAAATCCGTCGGGATTTGGAGCATCTGGAAATAAGTCAATCCCCCCATCGCCACCCCACCAGCCATTTTGAGGGATAGGATTAAGTGGAGGATTCAAGGTTGCGTTTTGAGCGCTAGCCCCGCCCATCGGCCAAGGCAGTAGTTGATAAATATGTGCAAATTGGCTGGTATTCAAATCAACCATAGAACTTGGCAATGACAGAGGTTGGGCAGCATTTGGAATAACACTAGGATTCATCCATGCTAACAATCCCATAGACGCATAGTCGGGAGTAGTGTTTGATCTTGGATAAGTTGGAACACCCGATGGTGACAAACAGCCCGTAATTGGTACTGCTGTGAGAGATTGAGGAACGCTTGGAACTGTATATGTATTGTTATAAGTAAGTGTGCTTGAAATGGGATTAAGTTCGATTGATGCGACTGTTCCAGTTCCATTAATAGCGGCGGCCCATCCTTGTCCTAGTGTGTTTATTTGGCCTGCTAGGTTATTCAGATCGGTCCCGGCACCAAGTGTAATTGGTGGAGCGATTGGAGCACCATTAACTGAAATTGTTATAGTACAATCTCCATCGCTGCAACCGTTTGAACTTGGATCATCGATTACAAATGATGCAGTTGCATTAGCCCCTCCGTCGCCATCGTTTGACAAAACAATACCTTCGAAGGAGTTTGTGACATTATCCATATCTACCTGAGGTTGTGTAATACGTGGGAAGTTATCAGGTCCGAGTGCTGTGTAACAGATATTAATTGGTGTTGGATCTGAGAAGGTTCTTCCGCATGATCTTCCATTTGCAGCGTATGACTGGGCGTAAGCTGCGCAGACATTGTTCCATGGTCCCGTTGAACAACCAGGAACATCGGTTCCAATATCTTCACAACAAGTCGAGCCAATATAAACGTTCGTTGGGAATCCAACGGGCATACCAGTTATGACAATAAAATCGTTTCCAGTTGGTCCTCCTAGAGTTCCGTCAGTGTCAGCACAACCTATTGGAGTGGCTTGTCGACTTGTTTGGGCTACGGTTGTTTGGTCGATGTAACAATCACCAGTAAAGTAGGAAATCACGTCCCCATCGTCGGCACAATCGTTAAATGCGGAAAAAGGAGGGCCAGTGGCTGCAGGGCAATCTGTCTGAGCAGCACCACACGGATCAGGTGGAACTTGGGTGTCTATTCCGAGGTAAATACCATTAATAGCGTTGCATCCAGCTTCATTTGCAACGATTGTGCAGTAAGCAGGAGCCGCTGGAGGAATAGTACAGCATTCACCTATTGGACCTAGTGCACGTTCTTCTTCAGACATATCTTCTGATGGTTGGATGTAACAAATCGAATTTACACCTAAAAACGTTCCGCCTTTGTCTAAGCAATCACCTTGTTTCATGTTTTCAAAGCAGTCGCCCTTGTTTACAAGACATGCACCAATAGTTATCACATCGCGTTGGGTTTCTTTTATTTCTTTATGGTCTCGGTGTGTGTTAAGTGGAGTCAAATCAGCGGTTGGTTGATAACGAGGCATTTTTGAGAATACGGGTGTGTGTATCACCCATTCAACTTCGTCCAATGTGTACAGCATTTCTGCAGCAGCGTTTACTGTAGTTTGGTCGCCATCTACAAAATATATACCACCAAGATCGGGTTGTTGTTTTCTACTTCGCAACTCTGCTTTTCGTACGAGAGCATCAAGTTTTTCGTCAGATGTGTTAATTGTTGGGGTAAGGGTAATTCCAAGTGAATCAATCAAATCGGAAATGACAGTAACCGAACGACTAGTTCTGGAGTATGGTCTTTTGTTGTTATCAAGGCGGATTTGCAACTCGTCTGCGAATTTGACTTTAAGTCGACTATTTGGTACTTGTGCGGGATATTCTTTTGAGGGTTTCTTTCTTGGTTTTAATAGTGAAGTCGTCACTTTTGTTGGTCTAAACCCTTGAGCGTAAGCTTCAGCATCGCTGATTAATTGCCATGCTTTTGGTGAAAGTAGTGGGGCTAATTGGTTCTCTTTCGCAACAACCTCCATTGTCAAAAAACAAGTAAAGATAAAAACAAACACTGTAGAAAAGCGAGTAAAAGACCGTAGTTGCAACATGTAAGCTAACTCCTCTGATGTCCTTTTTGGACAAATGCTAGAAATGACGGTACTCCAATAGGCGAGAGACCTGTGATAAGTTAATCCAAGTGCGAATAATAACCACATACCTGTTATCTACGCAGTACACTTATACACCACTATTGTATGCTCCATAAATGTAATTGCGTGATAAAAATGCGTGATTTGCAAAAAAAACCCCCATTTCCGTGTCCTTCAACTCAATTTGGAAATGGAGGTTGGTTCTAGGTGTGGTTTCTTAAACCACTTAAACTTCTACTTGAGTGGAGGATGAAGGTACCTGTACTGTGGGGCCACCAGGCATTGCCCCAAGAGCTTCTGCTCGCTCTGTTGCAGTTGTAATCATGTTGGTTTCATCGTCTTCATCTGTTGGTATTGGATCGACAAGGCATTTGACTTTCATGCTTTGGTATGCTCCAAATCCTGTACCTGCTGGGACTAAGTGCCCAAGAAGTACGTTTTCCTTTAGACCACGTAGGTTATCCTTCGCACCACGCAGAGCTGATTCTGTGAGAACCTTGGTGGTTTCTTGGAACGATGCACCTGATAAGAACGATTCTGACTGCAAGGCAGCTTTTGTTATCCCAAGAAGCAATGGTTTGCCAGTTGCTTTCTTAGGACGTGACGTTTTAACTGGGGTCTTGCCTTCTGCTTCGGCGATTGCATTAACTTCTTTGATAGATTCTTTGTCAACCAGATCGCCTACTTCAAATTCGGTATCTCCAGCATCCTTTATAATCAGGCAACCATCGAGTTTTTTGTTTTGGGCATTAAATTGATATCTTTCTACAAAATCCATTGGCAGTAGAGGGGTGTCTCCTGCTTTTTGAACTTGGATTTTGCTTAGCATTCGTGAAAGAATGACCTCTATGTGCTTGTCTGACACAGGCACACCTTGTGCTCTGTATACATTTTGGACTTCAGAAATCATGTAGTTATACAAGGCCTCTTCGCCATTGATATCAAGAATATTATTCGGGTCTCTAGGTCCTTCGGTTAGTGGTTTTCCAGCAATAACCTTGTCACCAGTATGCACGAGTAAGTGTTTTCCTTGTGGCACAAGATGCTCAACTGGATCACTGCCTTCAGGAACGATGTGAATAACCATTTTGCCACGTTTTCGTTCTGATTTTAGATCGACTCTACCGGTTACTTGTGCAAGAATTGCTGGTTCTTTAGGTGTTCGAGCTTCAAAAATCTCTGTGACTCGTGGTAGACCTCCAACTATATCAGCTGAACCCTTAACTTCTCTGGGGCGTTTTGCAAGCATTTGACCTGTAACTACTCTGTCACCACTCTTAACTTCTAGCCGTGCTTTTGCTGGAAGATGGTGGAAATCAAGGGTCTGACCCTCTTCTTGGATTAGAATTTGTGGATGTAAGTCACCGGTGTGTTCAGTAATAATTCGTTCGGTGACACCCTTTGTCTCTTCTTCTCGTAACGTCGTTCCAATTTCGATATCTTTAAATACGATTTCTCCTGTCTTTTCTGCAAGAATTGGAGTGACGTGCGGATCCCATTCAACAAGGATATTACCTTTTTTTATCTTGGTTCCGGATTCCATCCTAATAATTGCTCCATAAGGAACTCGGAATGCCTTATCAAGTTCACGACCCTTGTCATCTGCAATGACTAGTTCGCCTGTCTGCTTTAGGGCAATGAGATGACCGTTTTTATTATTTGGTTGTGGAACTTCATTGCAATCCCGAAGAATCATTGTTCCTGAGTGAGTTGCCTTGTAATTTGTTTCAACAAATTCACGTGACGCAACACCTCCAGTGTGGAATGTCCGCATTGTAAGTTGAGTTCCCGGCTCACCGATTGATTGAGCAGCTATTGTTCCAACAGCCATGCCCTCTTCAACAAGTTGGCTTGTTGACAAATCGTGTCCATAACAAAGTGCACAACATCCTGAAGACGATTCGCAAGTAAGTGGACTTCGAACTTGAACTGCATCAATGTTAAGCCCATCAAGTTCATCTGCAATAGTTTCGTCGATGACTTGTTTGTTTGAGACAATAACTTTATCAGTTACGGGATTAATAACTGTTTGCATGCTTGTTCTGCCAACAATTAAATCGCTTAATGGGACATGAATCTGATCGCCTTTATATACAGCACGCTTTGTGATGCCGCGTTTTGTGTTGCAATCAAAATCGTTAATTACAACTGGCTGAGAAACATCGTACAACTTTCTGGTCAGATAACCTGAGTCGGCTGTTTTAAGAGCAGTGTCGGCTAGACCTTTTCGTGCACCATGAGTTGAAGAGAAATATTCAAGGACGTTAAGACCTTCTCTGAAGTTTGCACGAATTGGTGTTTCGATAATCTCGCCACTTGGTTTCGTCATTAGCCCACGCATACCAGCAAGCTGTTGCATTTGGCTAATATTGCCCCGAGCTCCAGATGTTGACATTAGATAAACTGGATTGAGATAACGAATGCCTTCTTCTGAACCAATAGGTACTTCAGTATTATTTTCAGGATTTCGGCGATCCATCTCAAGTGTTTTAATTAACTCGCCAGTTAATTCTTCTCGGCAATGTGACCAAAGGTCTAGTAACTGGTTATGGCGTTCTTGATTAGTAATAGCGCCCGCTGCAGTTGCATCTTCTACTCTGTCAACCTTTTTCTGGGTAGTATCAAGTAAACCAGCAGTCAGTGATTGTCCTGTTTTTACCTTGTCCTTGTCTTTAACAAGTAATAATTCCAGGTCCGGGACTAAGTGTTCGATTGATTCCCCATCCTCTGTAATTACGTTAACAACTTTTAGCCCGTCTTTGTAGTCACTCTTAGATATCTTAATTTGTCCATCTGCTTTAGCATGTATTCCACCTTTTGCAGAAGGGATACGCATATCTGTAATAGCTATTGAAAGACCAGACCATGTAGATGCGCTGAATCCAATATCTTTCATGTCATCTAGCAATGTCAAAGTGTGTGCACGATCCATAATTTCATAGGTGTCATCGATTACACGACTGCATCCTTTTTTGGTAAGTGTGCAGTTGTAGAAAGGCATACCTTGGGCAAGAATCTCACAGAATAGAATCCTGCCAACAGTGGTGACAAAGCGACCATCATCAGCCATTGGTTCTATTTTTCCTTTTTCGTCATTTACTATGGATGGATATCTAGGAAGTCTTACTTGTATCCTCTCTTGTAATTGGATTCTGTCGAAGTCATAAGCAAGAATTGCTTCATGAGCATTTCGGAACTTCATTAATTCCTCATCAGGACGAGTATCGTTTAAGTCCATAAACGTCAAGAAGTACACCCCCATTACAATGTCTTGACTTGGAGAAACCAATGGATTTCCATGTGCAGGGGAGAAAATATTATGCGTTGAAAGCATAAGTACATGCGCTTCTGTTTGTGCCTCGACTGAAAGTGGAAGGTGAACAGCCATTTGGTCGCCATCAAAGTCAGCGTTGTAACCAGTACAAACTAGAGGATGCAACGTGATTGCCTTTCCTTCAACGAGAACCGGTTCAAATGCTTGAATTCCCATTCTGTGCAAAGTAGGCGCACGATTAAGTAGAACAGGATGTTGGTGAATAACTTGTTCAAGAATATCCCATACTTCTTCATCTCTTCGTTCGAGCATCCTCTTTGCTGACTTAATTGTGTCTGCAAGACCCTGTTCTTTAAGTAAGCGAATAATGAATGGTTGGTAAAGTTCAAGTGCAATTTTCTTAGGAAGGCCACACTGGTGTAATTTTAGATTGGGGCCAACGACGATTACAGATCGAGCAGAATAATCAACACGTTTACCGAGTAAGTTTTCTCGGAATCGCCCCTGTTTCCCCTTAATCATGTCAGTTATTGATTTAAGTGGTCGATTTGAACTACCAAGGACTGGTCTTCTGCATCGGCCATTATCAAAAAGAGCATCTACGGCTTGTTGAAGCATTCGTTTTTCGTTACGAATAATTACTTCTGGAGCATTAAGATCCATTAGTTTCTTAAGGCGATTGTTACGATTGATAATTCTTCTATATAAATCGTTCAAGTCACTTGTAGCAAAGTTGCCTGATTCAAGCATGACTAATGGACGTAATTCTGGAGGAATCACTGGAACCACGTCAAGAATCATCCAAGTTGGTTCGTTTTTACTTCCTCTAAGTTGTTCTACAAGTTTTAGGCGTTTAGCAAGATCAGCGGTTTTTTGTTTTGACCTAGTGTTTGCAAGTCCTTCACGAATTTCAGCAACTATTTCGCGAAGATCAAGTGCTTCTATTAATTCTCTAATCGCACCAGCGCCCATTTCTGCACGAAAATCACCGTAACCCTCACGAGATCGAATATCTCGGTATTGATCTTCTGTAATTACTTGCTTATATTCGAGTGGTGTGTCTTCAATGGTCGCATCACCCGCCTCAAGTACAACATAATCTTGGAAGTAAATTACCTTTTCCAAATCGGATGTCTTCATTGCAAGTAGTGTGCCAAGCCGACTTGGCAATGCTTTAAAGAACCAAATATGTACAGTTGAGGCAGCAAGATTGATATGCCCCATTCGTTTTCGGCGAACTCTTGAGTGAGTGACCTTTACTCCACATCGGTCACAGATAATACCCTTGAATTTTGTGCCTTTGTACTTGCCACACCCACATTCGTAGTCACGCTCTGGACCGAAGATACGTTCACAGAACAAACCATCTTTTTCTGGACGGTACGTACGGTAATTAATCGTCTCGGGCTTTTTGACCTCGCCAAAACTCCAACTTCGGATATCACTTGGGCTTGCAAGACCAATACTTGCAGCTTTGAAATCGTTGACTTTATCAAATGGTTGTTCAGACATGCTTCATTATTCCAATCTTCTAACTTGTTGAAGTTCGTTTATTAATTACGTAAGGATCAAAGGAGAGTATTTTGCTCTTCTTGATCCTTCTCCAACTCAATATTCATACAAAGACCTCTAATTTCGTGGCACAAGACATCGAATACAACAGGCATTCCTGCTTCTAAGACATTTGTTCCTTTGACAATTGAGTCATAAATTTTAGTACGACCCTCAACGTCATCACTTTTGACAGTCAGGAGTTCTTGGAGCATATATGCAGCGCCGTAGCCCTCTAAAGCCCAGACCTCCATTTCGCCAAATCGTTGCCCACCAGTTCTTGCCTTACCACCTAGTGGTTGTTGAGTAATCAAACTATAAGGACCAGTTGATCTGGCATGAATCTTGTCATCAATCAAGTGGTGTAGTTTCAACATATACATTACGCCAACAGAACTTGGTTGATGGAATTTGTCACCAGTTCGTCCATCATAAAGTTGAACTTTTCCAGCAAACGGTATCTCTGCCATAATTTCTTTTGACGACCCAGGGTTTTCGCCTGTTTCTTCAAAGTGTTTTCGTTTTTCAATTACAGAATCATTTGCTTCTTTGATTGCACCCAGAACCTCTCCTTCGGTTGCTCCGTCGAAAACAGGCGTAACAGCTTGGAAGCCGAGTACTTTTGCAGCCCAGCCAAGGTGCAGTTCTAAAAGTTGACCAACGTTCATTCGTGAAGGAACCCCAAGCGGATTTAGCAAGATGTCTACAGGAGTTCCATCTTCCATGAACGGCATATCCTCTTCGGGTACGATTCTTGCGATTACACCCTTATTACCATGTCGACCAGCCATTTTGTCGCCAACTGAAATAGAACGTTTATTTGCAAGATATACAACAACTTTTTCTAGAACGCCTGACTGTAACTCATCGCCACGTTTCATGTGATCTAATTTTCGTTTTAGTTCTTTGTAAATGGCTTCAATTCTTGGCCAATATTGTTCTTGGACCTTAGTAGCTTTTTCCTTGGGGTCTTTTGAGCCCTTAATCCATTTGTTAGAGAACCCCTCGATTTGTTCGATAATTACTTGTGGAATATCAGAAATACCAACACGTTGGCGTGTTGAAGGGTCAACCATTTCGGTGCCAAGAATTTCATTCATCTTGTTTACCATTTCACGGAAAAGTGTGATAGCCTTCTCTTTCATTCCATCTTCGTAATCGGTCATCTTTTTGTTGTTAAGTTTCTTCTGTTCATCATCAAGATGCATTCTTCGGCTGAAGTGATTTGCGCCAATTACAATTCCACTACTACCAGCAGGTACATTCAGTGATTCGTTCTTGACATCTTCTCCCGCGCGTCCAAAGATTGCGTGAAGTAACTTTTCTTCAGGAGTAAGTTCATTCTTACTTTTTGGCACAACTTTGCCAACAAGAATGTCACCAGGGCCAACTCTTGCACCAAGGCGAATAATTCCGTCTTCGTTGAGATTCATCAATTGACGTTCTGAAACATTTGGAATATCTCGAGTGAACTCTTCTTTGCCTAATTTGGTATCCCTTACTTCAACATCGTATGAATCAATGTGAATCGAAGTAAAGACATCATCTTTTACAAGTCGTTCTGAAATCACGATTGCGTCTTCAAAGTTATATCCATCAAAGGTATTGAATGCAACAAGGACATTCTTTCCAATTGCAAGTTCACCTTCAACAGTTGAGGCGCCATCTGCAATGATTTGTCCCTTTTTAATTTTGTCACCAATTTTGACAATTGGTTTTTGGCTTTGGCACGTTCTCTCGTTTAACCCTCGGAATGTTTTTAGGATGTATTCATCTGCATTGTCAATTAGGATTCGCTTTGAATCAACGTAAGTTACTTTGCCGGCTCGTTTCGCTTTGATAATCATTCCAGAGTAATTGCCAACAATCTTTTCCATTCCGGTTGCAACAATTGGTGGGTCAGGAATAATTAGTGGAACTGCTTGACGCTGCATGTTGGAACCCATTAAGGCACGATTAGCGTCATCATGTTCAAGGAAGGGAATGAGAGATGCGGAAATCCCAACTAGTTGTTTAGGCGAAATATCAATGTATTTAACATCAGCCGGATCGACTTGAGTCAAGTCACCACTACGCCTAGCAATAACGTGTTCTACAGAAATCGAGCCCTTTTCGTCGAGTACCTCAGTAGGTGCAAGGACGGTTTTCATTTCTTCATCTGCTCGCAGGAACTTTACTTCGTCAGTAACTTTTTTGCGTTGAACAGTACGGTATGGTGTTTGGATAAAACCATACTCGTCAATTTTTGCATAGATCCCTAAAGAAGCAATCAAACCAATATTTGTGCCTTCTGGGGTCTCAATTGGGCAAATCCGTCCATAGTGAGAGATGTGTACATCACGTACTTCAAAACCAGCACGTTTTCTGTTTAGACCGCCAGGACCAAGAGCAGAAAGTCGACGTTCGTGGACTAGCATTGATAATGGGTTTGTTTGGTCGACAACTTGTGAAAGTTCGCTTCGTCCAAAGAAGAAATCGATAGCTGATTGTACAGCTTTTGAATTAACAAGGTCAGCAGCTTTTGTTAGTTCTTCAGGATCTTTGACACTCATTCTTTCCTGAACTGTTCTGCGGAGTTTCAAGAATCCCTTACGCATTTCCTCAACAGCCAATTCATCCAATGTACGAAGGCGACGGTTGCCTAGGTGATCGATGTCGTCAGTATGTGCGCTGTCAGTTCTTGCCCGAAGCTTGAGCATATATTCGATTACAGCAATGAAATCGTCTGGGCGAAGGTGCATGATGTCTTCTGGAACATCCATATTGAACTTGCGATTAATTCTGAAACGTCCTACTTTTCCTAGTCGGTAGCGATTGTCATCGAAGAATTTATCTGCAAACAATGTTCGTGCTTTTTCGACTTGAGGCGGGTTCCCCGGTCGAAGTCGACCATATATTTTTAGAAGGGCGGCTTCGTGCTGTGTTGTGTCAGCAAGGAAGTCGAGTTTTTCTACAGCTAGTGTATTAAGAATCAAGGCATCTGGAGGATCAGCGATAACCTTAATTTTCTTGATATTAGAAGCAACAATTGCATCATAAGCATCATCTATTTGTTTACCAACCTTGCACAACTCTTCACCTGTTTCAAAGTCCATGATTAGCTCGGCTGAGTAATACTCTGGCTTAAGTTTGTTGGTCGAAACGTCTTTGACATCATAAAATCGGTTTAGGATTTTTTCAGTAGAACTAAACTCTTCATCAAGTGCTCGTAAGAATGTAGTTGCAGCAATTTTTGATGATTGGTCAATTTTCATCGCCAAAACATCTTTTTTAGTAACTTCTATTTCAATCCAAGATCCACGTTCAGGGATAATTCTTGCTTTGTGTAGTTGTCTGTCACCAGTGTCCTCTTGAATAGAGAAGTCGACTCCGGGGGAGCGGTGAAGTTGATTTACAATGCACCGTTCAGAACCGTTAATGATAAACTCACCACCACCTATGAGTTGTGGAATTTCACCAATGTAAATTTCTTCCTCGAGTACTTCAGCGAAACCATCTCTAGTAAACCTAACACCGATTTTGAATGGACGACCATACGTTAGTCGTAATTCTTTACATTCATCAACGGTATACCTTGGTTCATCAAGTACGTAATACAAATACTCAACACGCATAGAACCGTCGTATGCTTCAATTGGGAAAACTTCTTTAAGTAGCGCTTCAAGCCCAAATGGTTTTCGCTTTAATGGTTCTGTATTAAGTTGTATAAGACGTTCATACGCCTCGCCTTGAACTTGTGTTAGTGATGGTACAGGTATTGCATCGCCGCGTTTTGAGAAATCGCGTACCGTAATCGTAGCCATGTATAGTTACCTCACAACTGGCCATCACTGCGTTAAACAGCAGTTTGCCTGTCTTAAAGTGTGTTTTCGTGTGTGTATCCAAGATGCTGCGACCGCCGCTGCCGAGCCACGCATGCTATACCGAACAAGGTTTTTTCACAAGGTATTGAGCATAAAACTTGAATTTTTTCTAAAAAAAAGGCGTTTTTTTATTATTGGAACAAAAACAGGGTCAATAGCGAGCCATTGACCCTGTTAAGTTGTTTAGTAGCAGAATGTTACTTAATTGTAACCGTCGCGCCTTGTTCTTCGAGTTTCGACTTTAAGTCGTTTGCCTCATCTTCAGAGACCTTTTCCTTGACTGGCTTAGGTGCTTCATCGACGAGTGATTTGGCTTCTTTAAGAATGAGACCAGTAATCTCTCGAACTGCCTTGATTACAGCGATTTTCTTATCACCAGCCGATTCAAGAATCACATCAAACTCTGTTTGCTCTTCGAGACCACCATCTCCACCACCTGCTGGACCTGACATCATGACCGCACCGCCTGCTGCTGGCTCAATGTTGTAGGCCTCCTTCATGTAATCAGCAAGATCAACCGCCTGTGTAAGGGTTAATCCGGCGATTTCATCACCGATTTTTGTGATTGTTTTATCAAATTCTTTTGTTGCTGTTGCTTCTTCACTCATTGTTCTATACCTCTAATAAAAAATGTCATGCGTAGGAGAGGAGCCGCCCTGTGCGACTTTTAACCCAAATGGGCCAGTCCGATCGCGATGTCTATGTCAAAATTTGGATTAGGCAATCTTTTCGATTGTTTTTCCATCCTCCAGACGTGTTTCGATTTCTTTGATAATCCCAAGCAAGTTGCTTGCAGGGCTTGTTGCTGCTTTTATAACGTTTCCAGCGGGAGAAAGGACTAATTGGACAACAATTCCTTGTGCCTCGTCCTTTGTTGGGAAATCACTTAGTCGTTTAACTCCATCAGCACCTTCAAATATTTCACCATCAAGAATTGCTGCTTTAAGTTCAAGTTTCTTGATTTTCTTAGCCCAATCAACAAGGTTTCTTGCCACTTCAACTACCGAATCACCTCCAAAAACTAGGGCGGTTGGTCCGTCAATTACCGAATTCAGAGCATCAAGTTTAGTATCCTTGAGCGCTGTTTTAGCAAGAGAGTTCTTCAAAACTGTGATGTGGATATCCTTTTGTCTAAGGTCGATTCGCAGATCATTGTTTGTGTTTGCTTCAATTCCTCGAATATCAATGAGAAGGGCATCACTTATATTTTCAAACCTTCGTTGATACTCACTAACGATTAGATTTTTAATTGGCTTACTCATTAGGTAATTCCTTTGGTATCAACGGTTTAAACCGCAATCCTAACACTTGGACTCATGGTTGCGCTTATGACGCAGTTTTTTACATATTCGCCCTTAACAGCCGCTGGACGTGATTTGGTAATCATGTTGACAAAAAATTCTAGGTTTTCACTCAAATCCTCATCTGAGAAACTCATTTTGCCAATAATGCAGTGGATGTTGCCGCCATCATCGTTTCGATATTCAACCTTTCCTGCTGCAAATTCCGCTACTGCTGACTCAATATCTGGAGTAACTGTTCCAGCTTTTGGAGATGGCATAAGACCCTTTGGACCGAGTTGCCTACCAAGTTTGCCAACGAATCTCATCATATCTGGAGACGCGATAGCAACATCGAAATCAAGCCAACCACCTTCGATTTTCTTAACAAGATCCTCCGAACCAGCTTCAATTGCACCTGCTGCTTTTGCCGCATCTACTTTGTCGCTTGGGCAAAAACATATTACTTTAGCGGATTTTCCAACGCCTTTTGGTAGAGATACTGATCCACGAAGTTGTTGATCTGCATGCCTAGGGTCTATAGAAAGGTGCATTGCTATTTCGACTGTTTGGTCAAACTTGCTTTTTGGGTAAGTTTTTAGAAGTTTTACAGCGTCTTTTATGCTTTGAGGATTCTTGCCTTGTTCAGCAATATCTTTATTTGCTTTTTGCCTTTTTGTAATTCGTGCCATTAGTTTATGCTCCCTCCACTGTTACGCCCATTGAACGGGCTGTGCCCTCAATGATGAGCATTGCTGATTCGATGCTCCCAGCATTAAGATCTTCCATTTTCTCCTCGGCGATTGCTCTAACTTGTTCTTTGGTCACATTTCCTACTTTTTCAGTATGTGGAACGCCAGAACCTTTTTCAATGCCCGCAGCGGTCTTTAGAAGAACTGCTGCAGGAGAAGATTTAATCTCAATATCAAATGAGCGGTCTGTGAACACAGTAATAATGCAGCCGACAACTTTTCCATTTAATTCGCGTGTTCGATCATTAAAAAGTTGGATAAATTGCCCTGGATTCACGCCATTTGCACCTAAGGCGGGACCAAGAGGTGGGGCTGGAGTGGCTTGCCCACCCGGCGCAAGTACTTTGAACTGTTTTTCTATCTTTTTGGCCATTTTTTATCTCCTGCCTTCCACCAGTGTCTTGTTGTGAGTGCTGGCCAGCTCTCACGACACAGTGGTCGTAACGGTTTTAATTGTGAACTGGGTACTTTACCAAACATGAAGTCATTGGGCAACCACATTCACGTCATTGTGTGTGGATATGGATGAGAACACAGAATTACGTTGGAATGGCTCACACATGTATTAGTTGCCAACAATACTATATACAGATGGCGGAAAAACCTAGATTAGTCATTGAGACCATTCATGGTCCAGAAAAACCCACGCTTCAACTGGATGGGTATGAGCATCTTACTATTGGAAGAGGTGAAGATAATGATCTAGTTCTTGCTCTTGGTAAAACTGTCTCCCGAAAACATGCAGTTTTGACAAAAAGCGTATCTCAGGACGGGGGTTTTTGGAAATTGTCTGATTCTGGGTCTCGCCATGGCACTTTTCTGAATGGAATTAAGCTAAATAAAGGTCGTGGTGTTCGCCTAAGGATTGGAGATTTAATTACCATAGAGCCATTCACGTTTCAGGTTGTTAATCTAAACGATGATAAAAAATATGTCAGTACTTTTGATGATGCACAGACAATAAGTGGCACATCGATTCTAAGGGTTGAAAATACAGGTGGCGGGGTAGGACTTGCCCAAGAACGTCTAGCTGCCTTACTTGAATGTAGTAGAACAATTTACTCAGCAGAAAACGAATCAGCAATGGCAGAATCTGTTACCAAAGCTGCATCTACTGGAACTTCATTTAACAACATTGCCATAATTCACCCCGCTGGTGGTAATAAAGTTGAAATCCTTGCAGCCAGTGGTCAAATTGCTCTCGATGGTTCTCCGAATATAAGCCGATCACTGCTTGATGCTGCTATGGAAGGAGAGCCTGTTCGTTTTCAAATAGCAGAAATTGTTGACAAAGAAGCTCAAAGCATTATGCAGTACAGCATCGAAGAAGCAATTTGTATTCCGATATTACTAGGGAGTGCAGTTGTTGGGTGTATCTATGCCGACAATCGAACTGGACAGGTTAGGGATCAATCTGTAGAAGATGACATCGAGTTTTGTACAGGTCTTGCAGAAATCGCCTCCCTTGCAATATCTAACTTGAAACGAATTGACATTGAACGTCGATATGCAGAAGAGCGAAGTGGTTTTTTGGTTGGAACAGTTTCGGCACTTGTTTCCGCTATTGATGCAAAAGATACTTATACTTGCGGTCACTCTGAACGAGTAGCTTGGCTCTCAAGAGAACTTGCAAATGCGGTGCAATTAGATGAAATGCTTATTGAGCAAATACATATTTGCGGATTGGTTCATGACATTGGAAAAATAGGAATACCTGAGGCGATACTTCGCAAGCCAGGCAAATTAACTGACGAAGAGTTTGATTTAATAAAATCACATCCAGTAATTGGAGAGAACATTCTTAAGGAGGTTGAACAACTGAAACCTGTTTTGCCCGGTGTGCGTTCACATCATGAGAGGTGGGATGGGAGTGGCTACCCCGACGGAACAAAGGGAGAGGATACTCCACTTCTTGGTCGTATTCTTGGAATCGCTGATGCCTTTGACGCAATGTGCTCATCACGCGCGTATCGAAAACAGTTGAACAGAGAAGAGGTTCTAGATGAAATTACATCCTGCTCTGGAACTCAATTTGATCCAGAACTAACCAAGAAATTTTTAACTATTGACTTTATTCACTACGATGTGATGATTGACTTTCATATTTCACAAGCATCAATCTAAAACGGTTTTTGTTGCAAGTTCACAGAACATACGAACGCCAAGTGTAATTGCGTCATCGTTGAAATCAAATGTTGGTTGATGAAGTGCAGGCATTTCGTTCTGACCTTCTGGCAATAAGCCAAGTGCAAAAAAGCATGATGGAACTTCCCGACAGTAGTAAGAAAAATCCTCACCTCCCATGACTGGTTTTTCAAACGGGACAACTTTGTTTTGGTCTATTGTTGCTTTTGCAATTTCAAAGAATGTTTCTACTGCTTTTGGGTGGTTTATAGTTACTGGATAACCATCAGTTAATTTAATAGTGGCTCTGCAACCATGTGCACTAGCAACTGTTGTAACTATTTCTCTAAAACGTTCTTTCGCCATTTCGCCTGTTTCTTGCTCAAGGTATCTCATAGTTCCAACTAACTCAACTTCATCAGGAATTATGTTGTGAGTAGTTCCGCTATGAAATTGAGTTATTGAAACAACTAGTGCATCTAACGGATCAGTATTTCTTGATGCAAGTTGTTGCAGAGAAGAAACAACATTTGAAGCGCACACTATCGGATCCTTGCATAAATGAGGAAATGCGGCATGTCCGCCGACTCCACTTATTGTTACAGAGACGCCGATGTCTGCTGCAAGCATCGGGCCTGATTTTGAAGCAATAGTGCCAAGAGGAAGTTGGGGCCACCCATGCAATCCAAACATCATTCCAATTTCTGGACCAAGTTGAGATCCATTGAGGCACCCATCAAGAACCATCTGTTCTCCACCTCCGCCACCTTCTTCAGCTGGCTGGAACAGAAAACTTACAGGGTTTGGTAAGAGGTTTTCTTTTGAGATAATTGAAAGAACTTTAGATGCACCAAGTAAAATAGTCGTGTGTCCATCGTGCCCACAAGCATGCATGCAGCCATTATTGACTGACTTCCATTCGAAGTTGTTTTCTTCAGTTATTGGTAAGGCGTCAATGTCTGCACGTAGACCGATAGCTTTTGAACCATCCCCATCAATATTTGCGAGGACTCCGGTACCTTTTGCTAAACCGGATTTGTAACGGATAGAGTTGTTGTCAAGAAAATCCTTAATAATTTGACTTGTACGATTTTCTTTATATCCAAGTTCAGGATGTGAATGAATGTCATGGCGAATTTCGATAAGTTCTGGAAGAATAGATTTGATGATTGAGTCAATATCGGTGTGTTCGGAGAGTTGTGTCATGTTTTTAGTGGTTTCAAACTAAGGTTACTACGTTGGTCGTTAAGCCAAGTTAATGCACTTTTGTCATGTGAAATTATTTTGAGCAATTGTGAAGTAGAAACTTGTAAAGTTTCTGCTGATTTACTCATATCAAAATTGCAAGCAAGAATAATATCTAGACATTCTGCAAGAATACAGGGATAATCCTTGTGCTTGGGATTAATTGCTATTTTGTCGCCATTCCTTCTGTTTTCCCACAAATCCGATGACTTGTAAGAGATAACGTTAATTTTTCTGCGAAGTTGAACTGCAAGATTTCTGCGAAGTCGGCTAATTGCCATTTTTCTATTTTCACTCTGCCTCCGCCGTTCTGTTCCTTCACCGCTTATATCAGTTGAAGTGTGTGTTGCAGTACATGCAGTAGCTTTTCGGTTTCGGTGTTGACCACCTGGCCCGCTACTCCTTCCAAAATCTAATGAAACATCTTTCAGAAGAGTTTCTTCATCTATCATTGCAGGGTGTTCACCCTCAATCATTCGATGGTCAGTTGTCTCGAAAGCGGAGATAGGTGGCAGTAAATCGTTTGATCTTTGTGATTTTTTTTTGTTATGCGTTTTCATTTATTAAGATGCAAGACCTTTTGGAGATGCAGTGACATTTAGTTGGTCACATTGACCAAGTTTGAACAAGTGGTATCCGAGCCCCGAAATCATTGCTGCGTTATCAACGCAAAACTTGAACTCAGGGAGATGGATTGGGATGTTGTAACTCTCAGAAGTAACTTCGAGTTTTTTTCGCAGCAATGAGTTTGACAGAACGCCACCGCCTGCGACCAAGCATTTTACATTATTGTTGTCTAGTGCGGTATGGATTCCATTAATAAGTGAATCTACACATGCCTGTTGAAATGATGCTGCCCAATCATTTTTTTCATTTTCCGAAAGATCTGATGCAGATTTTGGGAATGTAATTTCCCCATTTTTTCTAATTGGGTTTCCACGTACACCATAGAGCAGTGCTGTTTTTAATCCACTAAAAGAATAATCAGGTCGGTTGCCTTTGGTTTTCGGGCGAGGTAAATGGTGTAATGGAGTTCCCTTAGAAGCAGCTGTATCAATTTTTGATCCACCAGGCCAACCAAGTTCAAGTATGGCAGAGGCCTTATCGAATGCCTCACCCGCTGCGTCATCTATAGTTTTTCCAATACAAACAACTGAAGATGGGTTACTCAGAATTAATAATGAAGTATGCCCTCCTGAAACAACTATCCCAAGGGCTGGATATTCAACAGTCGCACCACTTAAATTAGGTGCCCATAAATGAGCAATGACATGGTCAACACAAATCAGAGGTATCTCTAAAGACCATGAGAGGGATTTAGCTGCAGAAACACCAACAAGTAATGAGCCAATTAACCCTGGGCGATTTCCAACGGCTATTGCATCGATGTCTTTTAAAGTAATCCCTGCTTGCAAGATTGCTTGTTCAATTACAGGTAATATCCTTTCAAGATGTGCGCGGCTGGCAATTTCTGGAACTACTCCACCATATTGAAGATGTAATTCATCTTGGGAAGCAACTATGCTTGAGAGCACCTTGCGACCATCTTCCACTATAGAAGCGGCCGTCTCATCACAACTAGATTCAATTCCTAAAATCAATGTCATTTCAATTATCCCCGTTGCTAACAAGTTATTCGATATTATTTTGTTCTTGTTCCAAGTTTAGTGAATCAAGCGCTGATTCGATATTGCCACCTTTAACTCGCCAAGATCCAACTACAACTCCATCTTCGTCAGTTAAGGTTACGACCGCATTATCAAGGTCTGTATCTTCGGGAATTAATGATTCTGATTCTTCATCAAGTTCTGTCTGAAGACTGGCTAGTCGTTTTTCTAGTTTAATTAGTTCCTCAAATATTTCTATTCGTTCTTTAGCTAATTCTCTTACTTCTTCTTGAACACCTACAATCGCAGGATTGTCATCAGAAAGGATTGGCCAATTACCAGTTATAAGTTGAGATCTCATTGCTGAAAGAGCCATAGCTAGTTGATAATCACTTAATGTTTCTTCAATCCAATTGATGTCTCCACATTCGTATCCCTCTGGCTCATCGTTAGTAATCACAATATAAGGCTCACGTTTTTTTATCCTGTCAACTCTCTCATCAACGGTTTCTAATACAACTAGACCTTCATTTGGATCTACTCCCCATAAACCAGTGTTTTCTGATAATTGCTTATCAATGGTTCTCCCATTTGATAGATCATATCTTGCTGTTGTGAATTTCAGCATTCCGCCGGATGCAAGTTCTATCACTTCCTGAACGGATCCCTTACCAAATGTCCTTGTACCTAAGATGGCAACCCTATCGTTTGCTTGTAAACTTCCGGCAACAATTTCTGAAGCAGAAGCGGAGTTCCCATTTACTAAAACAAGTATTGGAATATCCTCTAAAACATGGTTGGGTTGCGCGTCCCAAGATCGTTGCGGGTTTGTACGTCCTGTGACTGTGACTATTGTCCCATCATCTAAGAACATATTTGAAATTGTGATTGCCGATGAAAGAGCGCCTCCAGGATTATCTCTCAAATCAATTACCAATCCGTTTAACAAGTCATTTTGATCTGCAAGATTTAGTGCATCTGCTAGTTCGCTAGGAGTGGTGTCATTGAATTGGCGGATTCTGATGTAGCCAATCCCATTTTCAGCATCCAAACACCAAGACCATTGTTGATTTCTGCGGATTAGACCAGAAACACTAGGCGATTGAATGTGATCACGTGTAATTGTAATTTCTTCTTTTGTACCATCCTTGTGGCGCACAAAAACAACAACGTCAGTTCCCTCAGGACCAGTAAGCCGTTCAACTAATTTTGTAATGGTTGAATCAGTGGTGTCCTCTCCTTCAATTAGTTCAATGACATCTCCAGCGAGAATACCTGAAGCAAGAGCAGGAGAATTGTCCATTGGAGTAATAATGACTAACTCGCCGTCAACCATCCTAACTTCAGCGCCAATCCCAGCATAGTCACCTTCAAGATCTTTGATGAATGCCTTTTCCTTGTCATCAGGGACATATAAAGCGTACGGATCTTCAAGTGACTCAATCATTGCTTCTATGACGGCCTTCTGCATTGCTTCTTGGTCGGGCGGCTCAAGATGTCTATCAACTAGCACGCCGCGTACATCAATTAATGGATCAAACCACTCATAACTAGGAGAGGCGGTAGATATAGCAATAGAAAGTTGTACTACAGCAAGAGTTGCTAGTACTACCAACATCATTTGCATGATTCGAGATCTGTTAGGCATACTCGGATTACCTTTCCAAAAGACCGGAATACAAAATATATGAAAGTTACTTCTTAGGTGTACTACAATACCATGAGTGAAGGAATACTGCGAGTAAAATGTCTATCGAACATAGAGAAGATTTAAACGTTGTTGCAGAAAGAGCAGTTCTTGTTGCTTTAACGTTACGTGGCGAGAATTTCACCCTAGATGAACGATTCGATGAACTTGGTGCACTGACAGAGTCCGCAGGTGGAATTGTTGTAGGTCATCTTACTCAGAAAAGGCGTCTTCCTCATGGGAAAACCTTTATTGGTAAGGGGAAAGTAGATCAACTTAAAAATTTGGCTGAATCAGTTGATGCATCAATAATTATTTTTGATCACGACATGACTCCTGCTCAAATTAGAAACTTAGAACAAGCAACCGAAAAAAAAATAATTGATCGCAGCGAATTAATTCTAGATATTTTCTCCAGCCGTGCGTCAACTTCTGAGGCGAAGTTGCAAGTGGAAATTGCCCAACTTGAATATACATATCCACGACTTCGTGCTATGTGGGATCACTTGGGACAAGTGACTGGTGGTGCGCCAGTTGGAATTGGAACTAGAGGTCCTGGTGAACAACAAATCGAAATCGATCGTCGACTTGTCCAAAGACGACTTAAACAATTGCGACTAGAACTTGAACATATACAGCAGAGATCCGTTAGAGAAGTTGAAAAACGAAACAGCGACTACTTTACAGTTGGGTTAGTCGGGTATACCAACGGTGGAAAGTCCACTTTATTCAATGCGTTAACTGCTGGAGGTGCTTGGGCACACGACCAACTGTTTGCAACTTTATCAACAAGAGTCGAACGCTGGGAACTTGGAGGTGGGACAGGTGCAATGCTCTCTGATACGGTTGGTTTTATTAGGCGATTACCTCACCACCTTGTCGCAAGTTTCCGTTCTACACTTGAAGAAACAGTTCATTGTCAGTTACTTTTGATAGTTCTCGACTCATCTGATTCAAATGCGATGCATCATCTAGAAACTGTAGAGGAAACACTTAAAGAAATTGGAGCAGAGAATCAACCAAGATTGCTTTTGTTAAATAAAATAGACCAAGTAGAGAATCAATCAGATAGATTAGTTTGGGTTTCAAGGTGTCCTGATGGTATTCAGCTTTCTGCTTCAACTGGTGTTGGAATCGAAGTGTTAACAAATGAAGTACGGTCATTTGTAATTGGTGATTTAAGAGAAGTTACGGTTTCTCTACCTGTTAAGTCAAGCAAGGCAATTAACTTTATAGAAAAACAAGCCGAAGTATTAAATCGTGATTGGCAGGATGAGCGTTCTATTTACAGAGTAAAAATAGGTAAGCGACAAATAGAGCAAATTCTATCTGTAGAAAGCGATTTACTAATTGAAGGTAAAACTGCTCAAGATGTTATTGAAGATATCTGGTCAGATTCACCGGTCTCTGGTGCCTGTTGCCACCTTCCACCACATCGGTTTCATAGTTAAACTGTAAACCTAATGATTGACTGGAGACAATTTTGACACCAAGTGAATTTGGTTTAGATAAATTTGCCAATAGTTTGAACCCCGCAGTTGTGGGGATGATTCGTTCTTGGCAGGGTGACCCAGAGCTTGACGTACTTTATCATCGTCTTCAAACAAGAAAAAATGCACGTGGGTTTTTGGATTCTTTCGCTGAAGCATTAGTAGCACTTCAAGCAAGAAGAAATGGATGTTCAATACAGGTAGAGGTTCCTACTCCTTCAGGAAAGACCTGCGATTTGTTGATTGAACGTGAGGGTGTTAAACTTTTTGTACACGTAAAACGGTTAGGAGGAAGTCGCTCAAAACACAAACGGTTGAAAATATCTTCACGCCTAAGAATATTGGAAAGAATACAAAAGCCCTGGATAGTAAAAATACGTTGGCTAGAAGATTTAGATGATGAAAAAATGCAATTTTTCGTGACTCAGTCAGCAGCATTTATTGAGACCGCGCGGTTAGGTGACGAGCACGTTGTAAGAGGGAATGAAGGAGAAGAACTTGGTGGGGTTAAAATAATGGCACCGAATGAGGAGAACAGGGTTTCATTGGTAATTGGTTTACCAAGTGGATTTGTAGATGAATCACCTAGAATTTCTCGTTTGTTTCAACGAGCTCAAAAACAATTTATGCCTAAACAAACAAATTTAATTCTTATATGTACTTCACAGATTGAAGGAGTTGACGATGTTGAGACGGCACTTCTTGGATCCTTTGTTGAAAGATGGGATGAGCATCCGGCGAAGGGAATGAGAGTAGCACATGGCAGGAGTAGTGATGGTTTTTGGGAGTCAAATCAGATGATCGACTCTCAACTAGCTGGTTGGTTTTGGCTTGCACCTATGTACGATGAATATCAAGGCAAATTCTGGGTTCGTGATAAATGCGATTTTCCAAAAGAAGTCGTTGAACTTGCTGCAGAGATTTTTACTACTCAATAATTAGTGGTAACATACCCAGTTCAATTAATAAAGAAGGGATAAACAAATGACTGATTCACGTTGTACAAAATTGGCTGAGTTACTTGTAAATTATTCGACCTGTTTACAAGCTGGAGAACATATTTTGATTGAGGCATTTGATATGCCTCGAGAGATGGTTATCGAGTTAGTAAAAGTTGCTTCAATTGCAGGGGGTTATCCTCATGTTGCAATTCGTGATGCTCAAATTATGCGTGCCTTACATGATGATGCTAGTGATGCTCAATTTGAAATTTGGTCCGAATATGATTTAGAACGCATGAAAAGAATGGACGCTTATCTTGGTATGCGTGGATCTCATAATGTTAGTGAGATGAGTGGTTTGGACAGCGAGCGACAACAAGCATGGGGACGTATTTATGGAACTCCCGTTCACATGAAGCAAAGATTGAACCATACAAGGTGGTGTGTTCTGCGCTGGCCAACTCCTGCAATGGCACAACTTGCGGGAATGAATACTTCTGCCTTTGAGGATTTTTATTTCGACGTTTGCACACTTGATTATAGTTTGATGGCAGAGGCAGCTAATAAATTAGTTGAGTCAATGGAGAATACAGACCAAGTTCATATTGAAGGTCCTGGTGAGACAGACCTTAGGTTCTCAATTAAAGATATTCCAGCAATTCCATGCTGTGGCAAGTTAAATATTCCAGATGGAGAGGTCTTCACTGCCCCAGTTAAGGATTCGGTGAACGGAATTATTCATTACAACACACCTTCGATTTATCGCGGGCATTCTTTTGAGAATATTCGACTGGAATTTAAGGATGGAAAGGTAGTTGGTTGTAGTGCAGATCAAGGAGGCGAATTCTTAGAAGATATATTTGAATCAGATGAGGGAGCTCGTTACGTTGGTGAGTTTGCAATTGGATTTAACCCATATATAAAGGAAGCCATGAAGGATATTCTCTTTGATGAGAAAATAGCGGGATCAATGCATTTCACCCCCGGAAATTCATACGACGATGCTTGTAATGGAAATAAATCAGAAGTCCATTGGGATCTTGTACTAATTCAACGCTCCGAATATGGAGGAGGAACTATCAGTTTTGACGGTGATGTTATCCGAAAAGATGGGATGTTTGTCAAAGATAGTTTGCTTGGCTTAAACCCAGAAAATCTAATTGGTGAGTGCTGTACTGTCTAGTTCTTAGCCCTATAACAATTGTATTCGGAACAAACGGCATGTCTTGACGTACTCAAATAACTATACCTGAACATAGGTTCAGTGACTACATTTGAGGGTCGATGATTCTGCCATGGAGCATTTAAACAATTGGAAGAACAGACGTAAACTTCTCTTAGGAGAAGTATTGGTTGAACAAGGTCTACTTACAGAGAGCGATGTTTGTTCTATTCTTGAACAGCAAAAAAAATCTGGAAGACCATTTGGAGAGATTGCTGAAAAATTATTTAATCTTTCTTCAGAGGCAATAGAGGAAGCATGGTCGTATCAATATGCATGTAATGCACAGACGATTGACCCAGTCACATTTGTGCCTAGATCAGATGCAATGTCTCTGGTTACTCCAAGGCAAGCTTGGCAGTTTAGATGTTTGCCTATGAATCTCGAAGGAGATACGCTGGTTTTGGCGACAACACAGAAATATTTACAGCGTGCTTTAAAATTTGCAACAAGAGTTCTTGATCGTCCTGCTTATTTCATGATGACTACTGAAGCTCGATTGACATCTGCATTGGCAGAGCATTATCCACTTGGTGGTATGAACGCAGCAAACGTATCAAACGACACGATGAAACGGTTGATGCACAAGATGCGTACAGAGCGATTACGCGAAGCAGGATAAAACAATTCAAGGGTCGATTTTTTGTGTTGAAAGTGAACTTACTGAGTAATTCAGTGTACATGTCCCGCTTTGATTTAGTCAGACCCGTTCCAGACTGATTGGAAGAAGAATGGCGAAACCCGGACTTGAACCGGGGACACCTGCATTTTCAGTGCAGTGCTCTACCAACTGAGCTATTTCGCCGTTAATGGAATGGAAGGGTACTCTACAATCTAAACCCCATCAAGCGGAGATTTGATTTACTTCAATCTTCCCGAGTAATTCTTCTCTAACATCGTTCATAACAGGAAAGTCAATTCTCCAGTTACGAGCAATATTTGGGTCTATTGTCTCAGAAAGTGTTTCCTCTTCGGTTTTGCTTGCTTCTGATAGTACCTCTCCAAGGGGAGAAATCACAATTGATAATCCGCCCCAAGTTGCAAGCGAATCCTTTCCAACCCTATTACTTGCTACGATGAAAGCTTGGTTTTCAAGTGCCCGACCTATCAGAAGAGATTTCCAATGAGAAATCCTTGGAAGAGGCCAACTAGATGAAATGGTGAAGACATCTACTCCGGTTACAGCCGCTGGTCGCCATAACTCTGGAAATCGAACGTCATAACAAATCATTGGGCAGATCCTACATTCACCAATATCAACAACAACAACATCATTTCCACTGTCGTAGAAATCGTTCTCGTTAAGCGGATTGCACGTAAATACCTTGGTGTAAGTAGCAACAGGTTCGCCACTTGGCGAGCAAATAGATACGCAGTTTTTGCCACGTCCCTCAAAGCAATCCGCCCATCCAACTTGAATCCACACCCCAAGTTGTTGCGACAGTTCACAAGCCCACTTTACAGTATCTATTCCAGTTATCTTGTCGATTCTCATAGACCATCCGGTATCAGTCATTTCCTGTAGGACTATGAAATCTCCACGGGTTGGATTTACGCACTCAATCTGTATTTCGATGTTTAGTCTGGTTTTCTTGTAGTCGTTTGGAACAACATCATGTTGAATTGCATGGAATTGCATACTGGGATTGTATCTTCTGTTAATCTGTCAGTATGAATGGCTTAAGGCGATTTTATATTATCTTTGCTGCGTATTTATTTAATGCTGCACTTCTGGTTTTATTCACTGTTCTAATAGATTTATTTAGTGGCTCAACAGTAAAAGTTCACTGGAAAGAGTGGATGTTTATCTCATTGATCATTGTGGGTACCCAAGTGCTTTTTATTTTGCCGTTAGTAAGACCGCCTAAAGCTTCTTTACATGGCAAATCCCTAATTCTTAGCACTTTAATTGCAGCGTTTGTCGCCTCTTTATGTACGTTAGCTTTCATAGGTTTCGTCTATTCACTTATCGTAACCATGTTTTTTAACTTTCCAAGGCAAGATGAAATCCACACAGATATCATTTGGATTTTTTTAGCATGTTCTTGGATTGTGTGGTCGGTATTGCTTGTGGTATTTGTAAATAGAGGAAGTCGCGATGGTGGATTTATCGTTCGACTTACGGGCTTTCTTTTTGCTGGTTCAATCATTGAGTTTCTTTTATCGATACCACTAGTTATTATGGTACAAAGACGCTCTTCTTGCTATTGCGCTACGGGTTCTTTTTTATCACTCATCGCCTCATTCTTTGCTTCACTCTGGCTCTTTGGCCCATTTATATTCATTCTCCTTTTCTGGCGTAAAAGACCATGGATTAAAGACCACTGTGTTAGGTGCGGATACCCTAGAAAAATAGCCACTGGGAAAGTTTGCAGCGAATGCGGATTAATATTCAAGTGACTGTTACATCTGGTGACTCAAATAACATTAATACTTGATTTCCCATCTATGACTGTCAAACTGTGAAACAGGAAGGGCGACCGACGGGACTTGAACCCGCGACATCCAGGATCACAACCCGGTGCTCTACCAACTGAGCTACGATCGCCATGGGAAGAGAAGCGTATCCGCACTGGATAGTTTGGTCAATACTTGCAATGATAAGTTGCTTTTAAGTTGCTTAAAAACGGCAAATAATGTCGAGAATTGGGGTAGAATATAATGTTTGAATTAACTTATTCCACTACCCACTAAAGCAAGAGAAATACCATGAAAACTGCAACAAAATCGCTAGATTTTCCAGGTGTAAAAATTCATTCAAACCTTTCAACTGCGAAATTAGTTGAGTTAGCACTAGCAAGAGGTGAGGGTATCTTGGCTTCGAACGGTGCACTTTGTTGTGACACTGGAGAGAGAACAGGGCGATCACCCAATGATAAGTTTGTTGAAGACACTCCTGCAATTCACGATGCAATTGCTTGGGGAAGCGCGAACAGACCTATCAAACCTGAAAACTTTTCAAAAATTGAAGCCATGGCTATTGAATACCTGAACACTAGGGAAGAGTTGTTTAGGTTCGATGGTTTTGTAGGAGCTGACGAAAGATACAGATTGAATGTATCAGTAGTTTCTGAAGAGGCATGGCAAAGTTTATTTGTTTCGACTATGTTTATCCCAGGGACAGATCCAGATAACATTGAACCCGATTGGACAATAATTAACGCATGTAATCTGCTAATTGATGATTATGAAAGTTATGGATTGAATAGTGGGGTTTGTGTTATCCAATCAATGGAACAAAAGAAAGTTGTGATATGCGGAACTCGCTATGCAGGCGAGAACAAAAAATCAATTTTCTATGCAATGAACTTCGACATGACAGAAGCAGATGTTTTTCCAATGCACTGCTCAGCAAACGTTGACAAAAATGACGACTCAAATGTTGCGCTCTTCTTTGGCCTAAGCGGTACCGGGAAAACTACACTCTCAGCTGACCCAAATCGCCCATTAATCGGCGACGATGAACATGGATGGAGCGACGACGGAGTATTCAACTTTGAGGGTGGTTGCTATGCAAAATGTATTAAGTTAACCAAGGAAGGTGAGCCACAAATTTGGGATGCGATTAAATTTGGTGCTGTATTAGAGAACATCGTTCTTGATAGCGATTCTCGGGTACCTGATTATGACGATGGCTCAAAAACCGAAAACACCCGTGTTGCTTATCCAGTTGATTACATTCCGGATGCCATCATTCCAAGCGTTTGTGGACACCCCAAAAATGTTATCTTCTTGACCGCGGATGCATTTGGTGTCTTGCCACCGGTTAGCAAGTTGACTTCTGAGCAAGCAATGTACTATTTCATAAATGGCTACACATCAAAACTTGCTGGAACAGAAGCGGGAATTACCGAACCACAACCAAACTTTAGCCCTTGCTTTGGCGGACCATTCCTTCCACGTCCACCTATGGATTACGCGCACTGGCTTGAAAAAAGAGTTGAAGAACAAGACGCTCATGTCTGGCTGTTAAATACAGGTTGGACAGGTGGACCGTATGGAACTGGGAAACGATTTAGTTTGCAGTGGACAAGAGCGTTTGTAACGGCAATTCTCGATGGTTCACTTTCTAAGGTTGACTATGAGAAACACCCCATTTTTGGGTTACATATTCCAACAAGTGCTCCAAACGTGCCTTCTGAGGTTCTTGATCCTCGCCGTACTTGGCAAGATGGGTCGGATTACGACTCAAAGGCAAAAGAATTAGCCAATAAGTTCAGGACAAATGATCAAAAATATGACATGACGGATGTCGTAAGAGCCGCTGGCCCAATAGTTTAGCAGTTTGCCTACATTTACACTTTCGAGCGTTATCGGTCGCAAAGATTGCAAAATCCTTTCGACCGAACGTTTTTTCGTCATAAACCTTGCCTTCAGAGTAAATCCACGCCTTTGCATGGACGAAGCAAGTTCTGTCGTCAATTCGCATTGAGAAGCGACTAACAAGAACTTACATGAAAGGTAATTTGGAAATGAACCCATTCGACAAAGATGTACTTACAACCGGCGAAGTTGCAAAAATTTGCAACGTAGCAGCTCGAACAGTTAGCAAGTGGTTTGACTCAGGGCAGATAGATGGCTACCGAATTCCCGGTTCAAAAGACCGTCGCATTCCGGTGCAATCACTGATGAACTTTATGCAAGAGCACGGTATTCCGCTTGATGGCTTGATGGCTGGCAATACTCGCGTTCTTGTTGTTGATAGTGACGACGACGTTGTGAATACGCTTGAACGTGTATTTAGTGAACAGACAGAATATGTAGTCGAGTCATGTACGAATCCATTTGCTGCAGGTGTTGAGTGTGAACGGTTCCGTCCGCATGTCATGCTGTTTGATTTATCGTTTTGTGAAGAAAATGATTATGCGTCTTTCACGAAGAGTTTGAGAAAAGGCGACGAAATGCAAGCAATGAAAATAATCGCAATGAGCGGCCGTCTCACTGACGGGCAGTCAACTCGGTTAACGTGCAGTGGATTTGACGGTGTACTTCGTAAGCCATTTACGGTAAGGCAAGTCATCGATTCGATAGAAAACGCTGTTGCTCTAGTGTATTAACCCATAACTCCTTTCCTTTCTGGTTTCTCCAAACCAGTGTGTGATACGCGAGCCCGCTTTTAGCGGGCTCGTGTTGTTTGGTACAATAGGTTTCTATGCAAATATGCATGCTTCAACTTAACCCAACGGTCGGCGACATTGAGAGAAATATGAACCGCATCATTGATGCTGCGAAATCAGTAGATGCCGATATTGTTGTTACCCCAGAAATGTCGATTTGCGGATATCCACCAAGAGATCTTCTTTGTTGCCATGACTTTGTACAAGCATGTGAAGATGCAGTTCATAACATTGCACGAGTATGTAGTGACAAAACGATAATTGTTGGACATCCACACAGAGACATTGCAAGTGGTAGATTGCGTAACAGAGCGAGTGTTTTGCAATTTGGAGAAGTTGTTGCTGTTTCTGATAAGCAATTACTTCCAAGTTACGACGTCTTTGACGAGAGGAGATACTTTGAACATGGGCTAGATGTTTGCACTTTTGAATTTAATAATACTAAGATTGGCATTGCTATTTGCGAGGACTTTTGGCGCGGATTTGATGCAAGCGCAGCACCCGAGTACGACAATAACCCTGTTCAACAATTGATTGATGCAGGTTGTAAGTTGATAATTTCTCCAAGCGCTTCTCCCTTTGTTGTTGGTAAACATGCAGCTCATCTCGAATACTCACTTGACCTTGCAAGTGAGCATAAAGTTACGATTGCTATGTGCAATCAAGTTGGCGGGAATGATGATCTTGTCTTTGACGGCGGTTCGTTCGTAGTTTCACCAAACGGAATCCTTGGCACAATGAAACGTTTTGATAAAGACGAAGTTGTTATTGACTTAGACGCACCATCAATTTCACCCCCTTTAGATCATTGCGACGATGAAGAGCGGTTCAATGCACTTATTCTTGGTACAAAAGATTATTTTCAAAAAACAGGTCATGCTAAGGCATTGCTTGGACTTTCAGGTGGAATTGATTCAGCACTTGTTGCAACTATTGCAGTTGCAGCCCTTGGCAAAGATAGTGTAACGGGGCTGCTAATGCCATCACGTTTTTCATCCATTGGTTCCGTTGAAGATGCGGAACAACTCGCAAGAAATATTAGTATGGAGATACACACGCTACCCATCGAACATCTACATGCATCGTTTGAACGAACAATGAGCGATAGTTGTTTGGAATCAACGGGGCTTTCTGCAGAAAATGCACAAGCGAGAATTCGAGGTTTGTTGTTAATGGCTCGTGCGAACCAAGATGATGGTTCTCTTCTTCTTGCAACTGGAAATAAATCAGAATTAGCAGTTGGCTATAGCACTCTCTATGGAGATATGTCTGGTGCGATTTCTACGATTGGTGATATTTATAAGACGGATGTTTGGTCAATGGCGAATTGGATTAATTCAAATTACCAAAAGTATGGTTTTGCAACACCACCAATCCCTGAATCATCAATTAATAAGCCACCTTCCGCAGAATTACGACCTAATCAGTGTGACCAGGACTCGTTACCAGAGTACGACGTCCTTGATTCAATCTTGCGGCTTCACGTCGACTTGGACATGGGTATCGATGAGATTGAAGAAGAACTTGGATTGCCTTTAGAATTCATATCAAAAGTTGTTCGTATGGTTGACATATCACAATTCAAACGAGATCAAGCAGCAGTGATACTCAAAACATCACCGCGTTCTTTTGGTCGGGGACGTAGAATGCCAATCGTCATGCAAAGAAATTGGGCAACATCAAGAGAGACCACATGACTATTCAAAAGTTGCCAACATTGCTTATTAACCAGATAGCCGCTGGGGAAGTAGTGGATAGACCCGCTAGCATTGTTAAGGAACTTGTAGAAAATGCTATTGACGCTGGTAGTACTAGAATCGATATTCAACTTGAACAGGGGGGCAAAAATCAAATTCGAGTAAGTGATAATGGCAGTGGAATAGTCCCCGAAGAACTTGTACTTGCAGTGACTCCACACGCGACAAGTAAAATTTCGGAAGAGTCCGATCTTGCTGCAATTGCATCGCTTGGTTTTAGGGGGGAAGCACTTGCGTCTATCGCCTCGATTAGTCACGTTATTTTAAAAAGTCGTCGTGGACAAGATGAGTCCGGGACTCAAATTGAAGTGGACGGTGGTGAAATTGCTAATCCAAAACCAGTTTCCACAAGCACAGGTACAACGGTCGAGGTAAAGCGATTGTTTTTTAATACTCCTGCAAGGCGAAAGTTTTTAAAGTCAGATGGAGCAGAAACAACAAGAGTTCGCGAAGTAGTGCAACGACTAGCGGCATCACACAGTGATATTGGTTTTACTCTTACAAGTAGTGGGAAGAAATTGCTTGAATATGCAAAAGCCAGTTCAAAGGAAAGGATACTTTCCATTTTTGGTGGGGAATTAGAAGGCGAACTCATAGAAATTGAAGGAAATATTGAAGGTGTTGCTCTTTGGGGTTTGATAGGAAAACCGAGTGTTGCTAGACCAACATCTAGGCACATTCGCGTTCATGTAAATGGCAGATCAATTACGGACAGTTCGATAACCCACGCGCTCAAGGAAGCATATCGTGGATTGATTGAACCAAAACGTTGGCCAACAGCGGCACTCTTTTTAGAAATGGAACCGACACTTGTCGATGTAAATGTCCACCCACAAAAAAGTGAAGTACGGTTTAGAGATCGCGATAGTATTTGGCGGTTGGTAAACAAAACAGTTTCGCTCGCGCTTGCATCGGAAGATATTGTTCCTGATTATGTTCCTAGTGGTTTTGAAAGTGGTTCAAGTGTGGGCTCTTCATCAAATATTGAGTTTGGTACGGGTGGCTCGCCAACTTTTTCGGTTGAGCAAGCAAGAAGAGCAGTTGCAGGAATAGAGTTGCCAACCCAGACAACACCACTTCCAACCATTATTGGCAAAGACGCAGTTATGCAAGTCCAAAAGTGTTTTCTTGTCACTCAAGATGAACAAGGGATTTTGATTATTGATCAACATGCTCTGCACGAACGCATCATGTTTGAGGAATTGTCGAATCGCCTAGCACAAGGCAATTTGGAATCACAGAGAATGCTTGTGCCTGAGGCCTTTGAAGCGGATTTAGGACAAATAGAAGCACTTGAAACTCATTGCTCCTTGTTTGAAAAACTAGGAATTGAGGCATCGGCCTCTGGGCCAGCGTCTATTTCTGTGTACGCCTTGCCAACATTACTGGTCTCTAGAAATGTCAATGGTGCAACATTCATTCGCGAATTGCTGGACAAATTGGGAAATAATGATTTCCCAAGTAGCGAAGAAGAAGCGCTTAATTCAGTTCTTGACATGATGGCATGTAAAGCAGCAATTAAAGCGGGTGATTACTTAAACCCTCAAGAACTTGCCGACTTATTGAAAAAGAGAAAAGAAATTGAGCGTGGAAGTAATTGCCCCCACGGAAGACCGACGACAATGAGATTATCAATTGAAGAATTGGAGCAACGTTTTGGAAGAAGGTAAAATAACATGCAACGTTCTTTTTTTTGCAGCAGCAGCGCAAGCAATGGGCTGTAGAGAACAAGAAGTATCAGTGAAACAAAAC
>JASMLG010000094.1 GCA_030748805.1 Phycisphaerales bacterium
TGGGTTCGGTTATGCTTGAGGAAAATGTTGTTAGTGCTGCTGGAACCGCGTTTTGTCTCGACGAAGCAAAACTGTGCCGGATGATTAGAGAAGCAGGATTCACTCCAGCAAAACGTAGTAACAGTTATGACCTCTTGCAAATTCATGATGACGAAAATTCACCCGACAAGATAGTTAATGATTGGTCAGTGTTAGAAAAAAATCGGTTAATTTGCCATACCGAAGATTGTTCAACCGTGCAGTTGACTATTAACGACTAAAAAGTAAACACGTCCACCGCATTTACTGTTTAATCTTCGGGGGCGTTTTCGCTGACTTGGCGTTTGAATTCGGTCTCAAGAGACTTCGTTACTTTCCCAACTTTGCCACACCCAATAGTTGTGTCTCCAATATGACTTACACCGATTACTTCGCAAGCAGTTCCAGTAAGGAAAACCTCGCTCGCGTTAAAAACTTCGTCAAGCTCAATCTTTCTCTCTTGTACCGTTAAACCAATCGCAGGAGCAACTTCATTAATTACAAACTTACGTGTTATTCCGTGCAATATCCCTACGTCGCATGGGGGAGTTGATATCACGCCATCGTTGATGATAAAAATATTGTCACCAGTACACTCTGAAACTTCACCTTCGCAATTCAACATCAATGCCTCTAACACTCCTGCATCTATTGCTTCAATTTTTGCCAGAATGTTGTTTAAATAATTTAAACTTTTTATTTTTGGGTCTAGGCATTCTTTTGGAACTCGCGGTCTCTTAGCAACAATAATTGACATCCCGTCTTCATACATCTCATCTGGATAAAGTTTTATTTTCTCAGCAATAATAAAACATGTAGCAGTTGGACACAAAAAAGGATTTAGACCAAGTGTCCCCTTACCTCTTGTAAACACTAATCGGATGTACCCATCTGTTCGATTATTCAGAGCAACTGTTTCTCGAACATACTCTTCCATCTCATCGATTGAATAGCCGGGTTGTAGCCGAAGAGCTGCTGCGGATTCATACAGTCGAACAAGGTGCGAACGTAATTTGAAGATACGTCCGTTATAGATACGAATTCCCTCAAAACAACCATCACCATAAAGCAATCCATGATCAAAAACACTTACATTTGCTTCACTGGAATCAACAAATTCGCCGTCCATCCATATTTTGGAGGTTGGAAGTTCGTCTATATTTGGCTCATCTGAATGAGCGTCCCATGATTTCAATTGCGTCAATTGAGTATATCCTCCAAGTTGGTCCGTCATCTTTGACGAGTATCCTCCAGCGAGATGGCACAGTGCCAATTCCTGACACACGAGAGAGTATTGTTAATTCTACAAGGACATCGACATCTCGTTCAATTGGTTGAAAGCGTATTATCGAGTTATATGTGATTGAATGCCTTCTATGCAGTTCTTTTATGCTTTCTTTTACTGCTGCCCTGCCAGATGCATTTACCTGCTTCCAATCGTCGACAATGATTACATCATCCGTCAAATACGTCAATGCGGAAGATTCGTTGCCATCAGCAACTGCTTCAACAAATCCACTAATCGCAGTTTGTGCGTGTTCTGTAGGTGTTACAACCAAAATACCGGTGATTAGAATCACTCCTGAAACACACATCACAAAAACCCCTATCTTGACATGTCTAACTAAACCGTCTCTTAATCCAGCCCAAAAAAAACCAAATCCAATCGACAAAACTAAAAAGGAACTAATCCATGGGTGCTCAAAAATTAATCTCATATCGACTTGGTTAATTCCAAGAAATACCGTTTTCCCATCGGTCCTGTGATTGGTTATCTGTCATCGATAAGGTTTTGTCTAGTTGAATTAATTCTTTCATTACTCGCTTGGTTCTTGCTATGCAGGAGGGCTCTGAAAGTAATTCGTATCGCAATTCTGAATCATTAAATACTGTACATCCAATCAATTCAAACAAGGCAGGTGTTGATAATCCTCCCTCAGTAATCCAATCCATAATTGTTTGATGATTTTCGACTCTCTGCAATCCTGGACGAAACATTAAATGTAATAATTCATCTCTGTATTCTTCTAAATCGAGTTCATCACTTTCTTCACCTACAAATGGAAGTAATTTTGCTTTGCGATACAAACACTCATCAGTTGGCTGTGTTTCGTTTGCGATTGTCGCACGGCATAGTCCATACACTAAAATATTGTATCCATAGTGTGCTTTTTCATGCTGAACAATTTGGCCTAGACAAACAGTACTCCTTAATGATGGTTCTTCACAGTCGCCCTTCTCCTTAGTATTACCATAGGTTGCAACTGCAATTTGTCCGCTACCATCAAGAGCATGGTCTGTTAACTGCAAATATCTTGGTTCTGAAACCGAAACTGGCAAAACCGCGTGAGGTAACAACAGTGTTTCTGGTAATGGAAACACCGGAAAGGTGTTTTTAAAATTAACTGCTACTGATTCAGTCATATCGATTAAATCATACGCGACAATTGGAATAAAACACCAATAATGTGTGTTTTTTCTTAATGTTCTTCTGGGTTTTTTACAAACTATTAGTTGTGGTTATCGCTGTTGGTTTTTCATCATTAGACATTTTTAAGCGAAGTTCCACGTATGCCAACCATTACTTTTTGTAAACTTTTGCCTGGGCAAGCTGTTGCAGCCCACTCTTGATGTGTTCGTACTTTAGAAACAGGGATTTTGTATTTTTTCATCAATGACTTTAATGTAGAGGTCAATGCGCCTGTCTGAGATCGATTTACTGACTGCAGTTCGTAATTGCCTAAAACAACGATTCCAATGTTTCCTTCATTCCTAGCTTTTACATGAGCACCCTGCCAATTTAGCGGTCTTGCTTGCCACAAACGACCGGCTGGGTCAATCGCAAAGTGGTAACCAATGTCACCCCACCGCCCACCATCTCGGCGGAGGTGTGATCTTCTAATAGTCTCAAGACGAGATGCAGCTGATGATTTTGAAGTTGTCGTAAAAGAAGTCATGCCATCGTGATGAACAGTGATGTATTTTGCGGGCAACATACGATTCATATTCTTTGAAACTGGAGAACCTTTTGCCCAAGTATTTCTTGAAATCGCACCAAACGTTATCGCTGGCTCTGGCAAAACAACTCCATGAACAGGGAGTTCTAATGTTGGTTTAGAACTAGACCAAACAGGGCTGGGTAGACTAGTTGTAACTTTTTTAGTTCCACATCCAACTAAAAATAATGCGCTAGCGAGCATAAAAGTTCGCCTTGAAGAACTTGCTCTCGAACCATCAATATTTGAATTATCTAAGTTTGATTGAGCCATCAGATCCGTAGTTATTAGTGTATCGTCCTAGCTGGACTTGCGGCTCCAAAAAGGATGAAATTGCACACCTAATATCTGCATAATTTAGGCATTATCGGCTGTTCAAAGGTATAATAAACTGTCTGTGGAAAACTAATGCTTTTAAGGTTTTCCCCACAAAAAACAACTTTTATAAGTAGACCTCATCATAATTCCATGACACAAACTCCAGACACATACACATCTGAACAAATACAGGTATTAGAGGGTTTAGAAGCTATCCGCAAACGCCCTGGAATGTATGTTGGAGGTACTGGGCTGGCTGCCTTGCACCATCTCGTTTACGAATGTGTTGATAACGCAATCGATGAGGTGATGGCTGATTTTGCAACCACAATTACTGTGCGTATTGGTGTTGATGGCTCTTGTACAGTGACTGATGATGGACGCGGTATGCCTGTGGATCCGATGTCCAGTGATAATCCTCAAATTGATGGGCGACCAGCAGTTGAAGTTATCATGACACAACTTCATGCAGGCGGTAAGTTCGATGATAACGCCTACAAGGTTTCCGGTGGATTGCATGGTGTAGGCGTGAAGTGTGTAAATGCTCTTTCGGTCTGGACAAATGTAGAGGTGATCAAAGAAACCGAAACATGGATGATCAGTTTCTCGCGCGGAGATGTTGATAAGCCACTCCATAAAATAGAAGAATATAAGGGTGAATCACGCCAAACAGGAACAATTATATCGTTCCTACCAGATCCAGAAATTTTCCCTGATACCGAATTTCGTTACGAATCACTTGAACACCGCTTAAGAGAATTATCGTTTCTGAATCCAGGAGTTTCTATTCGCTTTATTGACGAACGTGTAGACAGCGAGGGTAAAGTAAGAGAAGAAACATTCTTCAGTGAAAAGGGACTGTCTGACTATGTTTCTTTTATTAATCGTGGCAAATCGGAATATAGCCCGCCAATTGACATTTCAATAACTGATAAAGAAACTGGAACAGTGTGTGATATCGCGATGCAATACACAGATGCAACTAGCGAGATTCTACTTGCTTTTGGTAACAACATTGTTAACCCAGATGGTGGCACGCATATATCTGGTTTTAAGACATCTTTAACAAGAACAATCAACTCCTACGCAAAGAAGAACAGCCTTATCAAAGGGCTTACTCCAAGTGGTGACGATTTGAGAGAGGGCCTGACAGCAATTATATCTGTCAAACTTGCAGACCCTCAATTCAACAATCAAACAAAAGAAAAACTTCTTAATCCAGAAGTAGAGAAAATTGTTTCGACCCTTGTTTCACAAATGCTTGGCTCTTGGCTTGAAGAACATCCATCTGAGTCGAAGAAGATTTGCTTGAAGGCAATCCTTGCAGCCCAAGCAAGGGAAGCTGCAAGAAAAGCTCGCGATCTTATTAAGCGTAAGGGTGCGCTTGAATCAGGGGGTATGCCTCAAAAACTTGCGGACTGCGTCACAAATGATGTTGATCGCTCTGAACTGTTTATTGTAGAAGGCGACTCTGCTGGTGGATCTGCGAAAGGCGGACGCGATCACGATACACAGGCAATTTTGCCCTTAAAAGGAAAGATTTTGAATGTAGAAAAAGCAAGAATCGACAAGGTTCTCGGCTTTGAAGAAATTCGCATCCTAATTCAAGCACTTCAATGTGGAATTGGCGAGGATTTTGACATTTCAAAGTTGCGATATGGCAGAATCATCATCATGACAGACGCCGATGTTGACGGATCTCATATACGCACACTTTTGCTTACATTCTTTTTCCGACAAATGAGCGAACTTGTAAGACAAGGGAAAATATTTATCGCTCAACCCCCTCTTTATCAGGTTACTAGGAATAAGAAGAGTTTTTATGTTAATAGTGAAAACGAAATGTCCTCTCTGTTAATGGATATGGTTATTAACTCGGCTTCACTGATCATCCGAGATACTGAAGAAAAAGAAATCCGCCGCATTGGTGGTGAGGAATTAAACCGTGTTGCAAAACAACTATCTAGATTATCCGAATTGATAAACATCGCAGAACGCCGAGGTACCCCATTCATGCAATTACTTGAAATGCGGGATAAAGACCCAGAAGAGGATAATCGTCTACCAAGATATAGGGTCGTTTGGACAAACAATGAAGTAGTTTGTTGGAGCGAAGAGGGTGCACGAAAAATAATTAGTGACAATGATTTACTTCTTGATGACCTTAATGTTGAAGAGAGCAATGGGAACGCTGCCAGAATTGCTGCTCTTAGAGAATTGCATGAGAACAGAGAAATTGACGCAATTATCAAATCACTAAATGAGTTTGATATTGATATCAACGACTACTTCCTTACTCAAGAAGAGACAGTAAGTGGGGAGCTGCTGGCAACAAAATATGCTTGGGTTGTTGATCCTGACACAGATAAACAAGAAATTGTTAATGTTCCAAACATCCCTGAAATTCTTGATTCATTAAGGCAAATAGGAAGACACGGAATTGAAATTAAGAGATTTAAGGGTCTTGGTGAAATGAACCCAGAAGAGTTGTGGGACACAACAATGGATCCGCATCAGAGAACTATGCTTCGTGTTACTTTAGATGCTGCATCAGATGCAGACCAATTGTTTACTACTTTAATGGGCGAACAGGTTGAATGTCGCCGTAAGTACATTGAAGACCATGCCCTTGAAGTTACTAATCTAGACATTTAATTGACGCGGTCAATTCATTTCAGTAAAAGCCGTATCGCGTAAGCGACAGGCATCGCATTGACCGCAAGAAGTGCCATCTGGTGATGGGTCATAACAACTTATGGTTTTTGAATAATCCACTCCTAGTTCTAAACCACGCTCGATTATTTCGACTTTAGACATGTTTATAAGTGGTGCATGAATAGTAAACGGGTCGCCTTCAACACCAGCTTTGGTAGCAAGATTTGCCATTACCTGGAATGCATTAATAAACACGCTTCTGCAGTCAGGATAACCTGAATAGTCAACAGCATTCACCCCAATAAAAATATCTCTTACACCAATTGCTTCAGCAAAACCAAGTGCATGACTTAGGAAAATTACGTTTCTGGCGGGTACATAAGTAACAGGAACCCCTGAGGATATTCCACTCTTAGGGACATCAATATTGTCTGTTAACGCAGACCCCCCCCAAACTCTTAAATCTATGTTTGAAAAAACATGTGATTCAACTCCTAAATCGGCTGCTACTTTCTTCGCACATTCCAGTTCTACAATGTGCCTTTGACCATATTCAAAACTCAAGGCGTGGCAATTAAATCCTGAATCATTTGCAATTGCAAGTACGGTTGCTGAGTCAAGTCCTCCAGAAAGTAAAACAATTGCCTGCTTATC
Organism: Phycisphaerales bacterium; assembly: GCA_030748805.1. The sequence continues at coordinate 6,642 of JASMLG010000094.1, forward strand.
CACTTGGCAAATCGCCTTCACGTGGATTTGGTAAATGTATTTTTATTTCTTCGAGTAAACCCCTAGTTTTATCATCCAAATCTGTTGGTGCAACAATATGAATCACCGCATAAAAGTCGCCAAACTTGCCTTCTGCCGATTCACATCCCTTACCTTTTACTCGAAGTCTGCTGCTGCTTGAGACGCCTGGCGGGATTGTCATATCAACAGAACCACCAAGTGGAAGCGGAAGTGTAACTTTTGTGCCAAGTGCCGCTTCTGCGATGTTAATATCCACATCAATTTCTACATCAAGCCCCCGCCTTTGATATAGAGGGTGTCCTCCAACTGATACGGTAACAATCATATCTCCAGGTTGACCCCCCATGGTGCCTGGGTGTCCTTTGCCTTTTAGTCGCAATTTTTTTCCGCTCTCAATACCTGCTGGAATTTTTACCTTTGAAGTTGAATCACCAGTGTTTATTTCTTCTGTCCCACCCCTCAAAGCAGTCATAAAAGTAACAGTAATTTGTGTCTCAATATTTTGTCCCTTAACCTGCTGATTAGCACCATCGTTAAATGGTGATCCACCTGCACCTCCACCAAAAACTGATCCAAATATGTCTGAGAAATCAACTGTCTGACCATGACCACCCGACTGTTGCCATCTTGGATCACTTCGATACCCCCCTGACCTAGGACCCGATGACCCAAATTGGTCATACATTTTCCTTTTATCAGCATCTGACAGTGTGTCGTATGCCTCCTGTACTTCGGCAAACCTAGTTGCTGCATCGTCCTCTTTATTGACATCTGGATGATATTTTCGTGCTAATTTTCTGTAGGCCTTGCGTATTTCATCCGCGGTCGCTTTTCGCTCTACTCCAAGCACTTTGTAATAATCGTTAGTTGCTGTCATAAATCCTCTGTAGTAAATGAGCAGTATACATAGCCCTGATGAGGGTATCCTGTACCAATTAAGTATGACAGATAAACCACATCACGAACTGGACACGATGTCTCTTGGAGAACATCTTGAAGAACTTCGCAGAAGAATCATTTGGTCAATAATCCCACCGTTACCTCTTGCTGTAATATTCTTCTTGCTTTCAGACCCAATTGTAAAATGGTTCTTGATTCCTCTGCATAATGTTCTAGAAAAACATGGCCTGCCAACACAGGTACAAGTACTTAGCCCTCCTGAATTTTTAATTGCTGAAATGAAAATTGCACTTGGAGCTGCCATTCTTACGTCTGGACCATGGATTTTGTACCAACTTTGGAAATTTATATCTCCTGGATTACACAAGCATGAGCGTAGGTTCGTTTACTTCTTGATTCCATTTAGCACATTACTCGGAATTCTTGGCTTGGTTCTGATGTACTTTGCAATGTTGCCAGTAATCCTAAACTTCATGGTTACACTCGCTGGTAATATTGAGGTTTCTGAACAAACAATTTCGGTTGGATCTAGTATATCTCCTGTGCAGATTCCAGTTCTAGAATCTCAACCCCAGACAGTAGCAATTGGTGACGCTTGGATTTCACAAAATGAAAGTGTCTTAACTGTTGCTGCTACAGAAAAAGATGGAATCGTTCACACTCTTTCTATTCCAATGAATAGCGGAACTGTTATCTCACAACAATTTCAACTTAGTAGTTATCTGAACTTCGTGATTATGCTGATGTTTTCTATTGCGATTGCATTTCAACTTCCTATGGTCATGTTATTGCTTGGATGGCTTGGAGCACTTTCGCCTGACTGGTTAAAGAAAAATAGGAGATATGCATTATTAGTTCTCGCTGTTATTTCCGCGATTATTACTCCACAAGATGTAATTTCTATGTTGATGATGTTGATTCCACTTTATTTGCTTTACGAACTTGGTATTCAATTAATTATTTGGGTACCTACGAGCAGAGTAGCTGGTGAAATTGATGAGGACTGATGACGAGATGATGCTACGTGCATTAGAACTTGCAAAACAAGCTGCTGATATAGACGAAGTGCCAATTGGTGCGGTTGTCTTTCATGGGGATAAAATCGTTGGTGAGGGATTCAATAAAAAGGAAAGCGATAACAATCCAACTGCACATGCTGAATTAATTGCTATTACAAATGCTGCAAAGAATTTAGGTCGCTGGCGACTTCACGATTGTACTCTTGCAGTCACGTTAGAACCATGTCCAATGTGTGCGGGCGCTCTTGTGAATTCAAGAATTGACCGACTTGTTTTTGGTGCAAGTGATCATAAATCTGGGGCTTGCAGAACACTATTTGAAATTGCAGATGATCCAAGACTCAATCATATCTGTGAAATCACTGGCGGTGTTCTTGAATCTGACTGTATAAAACTACTTCAAGATTTTTTCAAAACTAAACGTAATTGATTCGACTTCGATTTGTACGGATTTATCCTACTACTTAGATATTCAACGTTTTAGAAACTATGTTGCTGATAACAACTGTTGCATAGCTGCCTGCGGGAAGTGAAAAAGTGGTTTGGATAAAATCTCCATTTTCATCAGAACCTGATTCAACTTTTGGATTAAAAACTGGAACTCTAAGTGGTCTACGCGTTCCTGATGCATATTTAGACAAAGCAGACAAATTACTTTCATCCAAGTTATATGAATTTATGACTGACTCTTCTAAATTTTTTACTTCATCAGATGGGCTTCTCATCTTTGAACCCCAAATAGGTCCGGTTGGAGATATCGATAAATTGTTTAATCTTGAGTGCATACTCTCACACACAATATCTTCGCTGGTAACTTCAAAAGTTCTTCCTCCACCATCAAAGTTCCACGCAAGGTCGCCTACCACAAAACAATTCCATGTGTTATTTTCAATACGTCTATCTAACACACTATTAAAAATAGATGATTGCAAAGAGTTGATCCATAATTTTTTTTGCGATTTAGAAATTGCCATACTCGCCTGCTCAGGCGACTTGCCCTTTGCAAGTGATTCAAGAATGTTACGCTCTGCGGGTTGACCAAAGGGCCAACATTCTAGTGCTCGTTTGTAATCGAGCTCATCAACAAATTTATTGTGTTTTTCTTCACCACACAATAACAAATCCATTAGCAATTCCCAGTTTTCAGTTGCTACAGCAAGACCTAGTTCATGGTTGTTACCCTTGTTTCCAAATCGCTGAGGTCCGAAATAATTAGGAAGTCCCGCTTTTGAAAGTGTCAACAGTTTATCTTTAATCGATTTCTTTTTTGTTAAGTCAATATCACGAATGCGAATCACAAATTTATTACCAGAAAGATGTCCAAGGCGCAACTTGTTTGAATGCCGAGAAGATGAGAGGATTTTTATGTTTTTTATTGTTTCTGGTATTTTTCCGTTTTGTCCAGTCAAATGAATAGATAGCATTTGTTTTGTTGTAGCACGAAGATCTTTTCTTCCTGCACATCCAACTGCCTTCCTAGAAACACCAAACTCTTTTGCGACATTTCTAACCAATTCCTCATGAGACATGTTGGTTTTTTGGACATAAATATAAAGATGCTCCCCCTCTCCAGATGTTTCGTATAGTGGAATCTCCTCTACCTTGAAATCATCTGGGATTTTCTTAATTGAAGCACCAAGTGTATTCAAGTATCACTCACTCCAATCGAACATATCTGGCTCTTCATAATCTTGATTGTCTTTTTCAACTTCATCAAGAACATGCTCTTCAACATAAATAGGAACTTGCATTGCTATTCCTAGGGCAATTGCGTCTGAGGGTCTGCTATCAATTTCTTGCTCAACACCTTCTTGTAAAATGATTAATTTCGCAAAAAACGTGCCGTCTGAAAGATCATCAATAAGTATTTTCTGAAGTGAACCACCTAATTGTTCAATAACAGATGCCAGCAATTCGTGTGTCTGTGGTCTAGGTGGATCGATTCCTTTTAGCCGCCTGTCAATGGCATAGGCCTCTGGTTTTCCAACAACAATTGGAAATGTTCTCTCCCCACCCACTTCTCTTAATTCAATGAATTGAGCGTCGGTAATCTCTCGAATCAATATTCTTGAAAGTTCCATTTTTATCGCCATCGTTTGTACTCCAACGAGTATCATAAGGGGTTTAACTGGCGCTTTTTGAGTATGTTCCTGCTATTATTTAGTGACATAAATAAGGACCCCTAATTATGAATCAAATTCATTTATTCACCTCTGAATCCGTCTCTATGGGGCATCCAGATAAGATTTCCGACCAAATATCAGATGCGATTCTTGATGAGATGCTAAAAGTAGACCCAAAAAGTAGAGTAGCTGTAGAAACACTAGTTACAACTGGTTTGGTTGTTGTTGCAGGTGAAGTTACCTGTGATGGCTACGTCGACATACCCAGAGTAGTAAGAAACACAATTAGACGAATTGGATATACCGACTCAGCGATGGGTTTCGATGCTGACGGTTGTGCCGTAATGGTTACTCTCGACAGACAGTCACCACATATCGCGCAAGGAGTGAATACTGATGATGGTCTTCACAGTGAACAAGGGGCAGGTGATCAGGGACTTATGTTTGGCTATGCGTGTCGTGACACAGAATCATACATGCCCCTTGCAATAGATTTGTCTCACAAACTTGTTGCAAGACATGCTGAAGTTAGAAAGGCATCAACAGTTCCACACTTAAGACCAGATGCAAAAAGCCAAGTAACAGTTGAATACGATGGTACTACTCCAAAGAAAGTAACAACAGTAGTTCTTTCTACACAGCATGGTCCAGAGTGGTCAGAAAATCATCTTGCACTTAAGGATGCAGTAATCGAACATATAATTAAACCAGTACTTGGGAAGTGGTGGAATGATGACATCGAAGTATACGTAAATCCAACTGGCAACTTTGAAATTGGTGGTCCACATGGCGACTGCGGTTTAACTGGAAGAAAAATTATTGTCGATACTTACGGTGGAAGTGGGCGACATGGTGGCGGTGCTTTCAGCGGGAAGGATCCAAGTAAAGTTGACCGTTCTGCTGCCTACATGGCACGATACATAGCCAAAAATATCGTCGCTGCTGGTCTTGCAGATGTTTGCGAAATTCAACTAAGTTATGCAATTGGTTATTCCAAACCAATTTCAGTTACAGTTGACTGCAAGGGTACTTCTACAATTGACGAACAAGAATTAAGTAAATTGGTAATTGAGCACTTCAGCCTATCGCCAAGTGGTCTTATAAACGAGTTGGGCTTGCTTGCACCAATTTATTCACACACTGCTTACCACGGACACTTCGGTAGAACTCCAGATGAGGGTTGCGATGGTTCGTTCTCTTGGGAAAAAACCGATAAGGCCGAAGTGTTGCGTAATGCCTGCAACTGCTCTGCAAGTTCAACATAATTTATGTCTGACGCACGTCATGTCGTCACTGTAAGAATTGCTTCTGAATTCAAACGATTTCCAGATATTGGAATGAAGCCATTTGATGTGAGTATGCTTGATCCAAGAGATGTCTCTCTTGCAAGAGCTATTGATCACTCTATCCATAGACGGTGGATTTCGTTGATTAAATTAATTGATTTCGTCAGCAGTAGAAAAATACAAAACTTAGATCCTCCAGTTGCCGCGACATTATTGGTGGCAACTGCACAAATGATGCTTCTTGACCGGATACCAGATCATGCAGTAATTAACTCCGCTGTTGATTGGATTAAAAATAATGGACATCCAAGAGCGGGCGGATTTGTCAATGCTATTTTGAGAAAAATCACAAGGATAAGAGGAGATAAGGTCGAGTCAGCTGATGTTACTAAAACTAATCAATTCTTAAAAAATGACGGAAGTTCTTGGGAATTATCTGAAAATGTTTTTGAGAACGACTTTGCAGCACAGATGGGTTTTACCAAGAAGTGTTTGACTCGTCTAATTAATGAGTTTGGCGAATCAACTGCTAAAGAAATTGCTTATGGTTCATTAACTGAAGCGCCTGTGATTGTTGCTATTCCAGATAACACCACAAATATTTCTTCAATTACTCCACACCACACAAATGGGTTTGGTGTCATAGAACATGGGGTTGAGTTTGATTCTCTTCTCGACAAATTTCCAGACATGCGTGTGCAAGACCCAACTTCAGCAGGTTCACTGAGTATCCTTAAAGACATTCACCCGAAGCGGATACTTGATATTTGTGCAGGAAGAGGTACTAAGACAAAACAGCTTAGACACCTTTTTCCCACAGCAACAATTGGAGCAACAGAACCAAACGATATCAGGAGAGCTGCTCTTGAGGATGTTGCGAGTTCGATTAGGGCTACTGTTTATTCAAGAGAAGGAAACAGCCCCTCAGAACCTTTTGATCTTGTTGTTGTTGATGTACCCTGTTCAAATAGTGGTGTCTTTTCAAGAAGACCAGAAGCAAAATATCGATACGATTCTAAACACATCAACTCACTTATTGAACTTCAAAGAGAAATTGTAATGGACGCGTTTAGAGTTCTTTTAAATAAGGGCTACCTTCTATATGCTACATGTAGTATTGATAGTGCTGAAAACATTTCCCAAGCAAATTGGATATCTGAAAATCTACCTCTTACTAAAATCGACGAGAAATTCACATTGCCATCTGGATACCCTGGGTCTGATCCCACTTGTTGGCATGATGGAGGATATACCACATTATTTCAGAAAAGATAGTTCTAGCAATTGTGCTGTCTGAATGTTACAATCCCCCTCTTACCCAAAATACTCCATGAATCTAACAGAACTAATCCAAGAGAACACCATCAAAGTCCCTCTCCAGTCGAATGACCGACAAGGTGTAATCAATGAACTTGTTGAAGTTCTAGATCGTGCAGGTTGTATTACAAACCGTGATGAAATAAAAAAAGCAGTTTGGGAACGAGAATTACAACGAACCACAGGTATTGGCGAGGGGTTAGCAATCCCACATGCTCGTTGCGACGTACTTAAGAATATGGTCATGGCAATGGGCTTACCAAAAACGCCAATTGATTTTGCTGCTTCAGATAAACGTCCTGTAGAACTAATAATTCTTTTTGTATCTCCAACTGACAATACTTCCGACCATATTCAAGCTCTAGGAAAAATAAGCCGCCTAATGGTTGACAGGACATTCCGCGAGTCAGCATACTCCTCAGAAACAACAACAGATCTCTACAATTTGTTTCACGACGCGCTAACTGTAGCAAGAACCTAATTATCTCAGAGGTATTTTTTCGCCTTGGATTTTTGCTGCTTTATTTTGAGCTTCTATTGCTTCGCTGTGTTTACCCTGCTTATGAAATGCTCTTGAAAGCAGCATCCAGGGATTGGGACTATTTGGGTTGTTTATTGTCATCTCAGTTGCAAGATATACGGCATTGTCAACATTTCCAAATTCAATCTCTAACAACACTAATTGGATTTGTAGTCGTTCTGACTTTGGATTCAGTCGATTTGCTTTTTTTGACTTTTTAATTGCATCTTGCTCAAATCCCTCCCGTTTTAACCAACCAACATAGTCCTCCCAAGCAAGATTCCATTTGGGCTCTTCAGTCAATCTCTCTTCATAAAATGAATCTATGACACCAAACTGTTGGTGGAATTGCATAATCTGTCCGAGAAACATTGTAGATCTTTCATCCATACCAACACGGCTATCAATTCTCCACAGCAGCCTCTCTGCTTCGCTGAAATCGCCTTTGCCTTCATAGATTCGTGACATTATTAAATCAACATTTGGATTACTAGCAAGACCAACACCACCATCGGTAAGTGGTCCTGAAAGTTTGTAATAATATAGCGCTTCATCATATTGTTCATTAGATAAAGCAGAATCACCAATATATCGAAAACTCCAAACCAAGATACTTTGTAACAAAAACAAACTAGTTAATGTCGAAATACACAGAAATATTATTCCAGCAATTTTTATCTTTCCATGAAACCTGAGTTGATGTTTGTGAAAACTTGAGTTTTGCTTACCAAATATCCCTGTGCTTTTCCATATTAGCCAAGTAGTCACAAGAGACATTCCAACAGCCATAAGCATTGGGATTGAAGCGTACAGTCCACGAAAAGCAAAAAAGCCAATGAGGAACAAAACCGATACGCAAATTTCTCCAAATAATGTTAGGTCATGTTTTTTGTTTACTAATTTCTTGCCAAGAGCAACTGAACCATACCCCACATAAAGAGCATTATTAGGACACGCGTCTACACAGTCGAGGATTTTCATACAGCCAGAATCCACTACCATTTTGTGAATGTTTATTTCTTCGTGTACCCTTACGTTAGAAGTACATGCAGCAGTACACTTTCCGCACTCTTGGCAATTGTCATTAACTCTCACTCTTGTTGGAGAGATAGAATCTGCTGGCTTGAAAAAACCACCATAAGGGCATCCATAAGAACAAAATCCTTTTGCACCTAGAACATAAACTGTAGCGAATCCACAAACCAATAAAAATGGAATTGCAATAATTGGTGATCCAAAAGAATTCCAGTAATCATCTGTAAATAAATGTGTTGTAAATCCTGGCCACTTCAAGTCGGGCATATAAATTGGTGCAATAACTATTCTGTAAAAGAGTGGCCAAAGATACATATAACAAGCAAGCCCAAGAGGAAACCATAATAGAAGGCGAGACCGAAATGGTTTTGGTCTTACGTGTACCTTCCTCATTAACCAATAACAAAAATCTTGAAGCAAAACAATGTGGCACCCCCAACCACAAAACCAGCGACCAAAAATTACTGTTGATAAAATCGCAAGTATGAAGAAAATAGCCCCTGCATTAATTATGCCGTTTTTAACAAGTTCCATTCCCTCAGATGGCTCTATGGGAGTAAGTGTTTTTCCTCCAAACCATCCAAAATGTTTTCCCAAGAGCCACGAGGCGATGTGAATTAAAATCAGTATTTGTACTGCTATTAACACAGACCATCTCAAAGAACTGTGATTTCGTTTTTGAATCACCGTCAGTGAAACTTCTCCATTTTGTTTTTTTGACATTACAGCATTACTGTAACCGACTTTGTGAACTGCCCCCACTTATATAGATATGGACTGTCCCCAATAACACATTACTTGGATTCCAAAAACGACAAAAAGGTACAGTTTTTCAATGAACTATCTCCACTTATCTAGATATGGACTGTCCCAAAAATTAGCCAACCATGGAGTCGATTGGGAGTTGGTGTTCCAACACTTCTCGTATTTTTCCAAGTGCTCTAATTTGGACTTGTCGAACTCTTTCTTTAGAAATTCCTAGCAAATTTCCAGCTTTTTCAAGAGTTAGTTTCGGGGGGTTTTGTGCAGCAAACAAACCAAATCTATATCTCAAGACATCTTGCTCCACAGGTGTTAGTTGAGCATTTTCGCTACGGACTGCTTCGCGAATTGCAGAAACGTGTTCTGGAGTTATAAATGTTTCATCTTCACTTTTGTTAACTGGTTCGCGATCAGGATCGAATTCAAAAGGAACATTGTCTTTATGTTTAATTTGTTTTCTACCAAATCTGTTAAACGCTGTTGTCAAAGCACGACATGCATAAGTTGAAAATTTATATCCGAGATCGCAATTAAAACGATCAACTGAACGAAGTAGGGCTACGTTTCCTTCAGCAACCAAATCAGCATACTCACCGGTAGCCCATGATCGTTTTGCCATTGCTAATACCAATGCAAGATTTCTTTCCACAATATGGTCTCTACTATCTATTGCAATGTCATACCACCTCAACAGCTCATCGATTATTTCATCTTTTGGATTATCTTCGTGACTAATCTTGTCTTGAAGATTGCTGAGTTTCATCCGAGCAAAATTGTATTGTCTAAATAGAACCCCTTCTTCTTCCCTAGTCAAAAGCATGGAACCAGTTCTTTTTGGAAGTGTGGCCCTGTCAATTGCCGGGCAGTACCAAGAAATCGGCATTCTAGGAATTGAAGTAGGAATCTCAAATATGAGTTCCTCAGCATTTTTTTTCTTAAATAGTGAGGATTCAACAACTATTACTGGTTCAGTAAGTGCTTGTTCGATTCTTTCAAGTTGAACCATTGAACGACGTTTTCGTCGACCGCGAGCGGTTTTATTCGGATGCCTGCGTTTTTGTGGCATATTCAGATTCGACCCCTTTGTGATAAAGACATGACCGCGATGTAGACACACGGCATTACCATCTACGCATTCCAAGCGAGAATGAGAATCGATTTTCGAATTATTTTTAACTTTTTTTAAAAAAATCAACTTATCGGACGGGAAGCGTCGTTTTTAGGTCATTCTGGCTCTTCGCCAGAAAGATCGTAAACCCAACATTCGCATGCTCTATCCCATGAAATAATCTCTCCAGCAGAGAAAAACAGCCCGAGTTCTTTCTCAGCTGCTTCGGAGCTGTCTGACCCATGAATAAGATTAAAACTGTTAGAAACGCCGAAATCACCGCGAATTGTTCCTGCATCGGCTTTGGAACCAAATGTTGCACCCATCATTGAACGGCATATTGAAATGGCACTAACACCCTCTAAAGCCATCACCAATACGGGTGAACTAGTCATAAAGTTAACTAAGCCAGCATAAAACGGCTTCTCTTGGTGTGCTTCATAGTGTTTAGCAGCAAGTTCTTGAGATATTTGCATGAACTTAGCGCCAACTATCTTTATTCCCTTGTCCTCGAATCTAGTGATAATTCTACCCATCAACCCACGTTGTACTGCATCTGGTTTTAGAATGATTAGTGTTTGTTCCATTTGTCTGTTTCCATACCTTATGTGTTTTTGTTCAATAACTTATGGTCGCGAAGGATACCAAATACCAACTAATTCGTCACAATATTGCCGAAGTTTAGTTATGCTTATAGAAACAGGGGTATGGATACCCATGTCATTGCGTTGTATTGCGCCATGGAAGAAAATACGAGACCCATTGGACTTACATTGGAACTATGCCAAAGGTTAAATCACCAAAAAAGAAAAAAAGTAGAACTAAAGTAACCGCTGAGACGATGGCTGCTGACCAACGAGATATTTCAGTTAGTGAGTTTTTCGCAAAAAACCGGCATCTTCTTGGTTTTGACAACCCTAGAAAAGCAATGCTTACGGCAATTAAAGAAGCCGTAGACAACGCTCTTGATGCTTGCGAAGAGGGTGGAATACTTCCGAATATATATGTTCGTGTTTCACAGTTAAACGAGACAAGATTCAAATTAACAATTCAAGACAATGGTCCCGGAATTGTTAGAGCACAAATTGAAAACATCTTTGGCAAACTGTTATATGGATCAAAGTTTCACCGACTGAAGATGTCTAGAGGTCAACAAGGAATTGGAATTTCAGCAGCAGGAATGTATGGATTAATGACCACCGGAAAACCGGTAGTGATTATCTCTAAAACAAGTAAAAGAAAAGCCGCTCACGAAGTTGTTCTCAAAATGGACACTTCAAAAAACAGGCCAACCGTAATAAGCGATGAAGAACACCCAGAAGATGATAAATTCTTTTCTGATGGTCATGGAACACAGGTCTCTATTGAACTTGAGGGTAAATACCAAAAGGGACGACAATCAGTAGATGAATATCTTGAGCAAACTGCTATTGCTAACCCACACGCTCAGATTACATATGTAACTCCAACAAATGAAACCATTGAGTTCCCGCGCGCAATTAAGGAGCTTCCAGAAGAACCAAAAGAAATCAAACCACATCCAAAAGGAATTGAACTTGGCACGTTAATTCAAATGCTTGAACGTACAGACCAAAGGCAACTTGGTGGGTTTTTGACAAAGGACTTTTGCAGAGTTGGTGCAACTAAAGCAAGAGAAATTTGCAAAGGAGCGGGGATGACTGGCCAAACTTGGATTAAGACGGTTGGTCACTCGGAAGCAGAAAAACTTTACGATTCAATTCAAAAAACTAGAATAATTGCTCCAAATACTGACTGTTTAGTTCCCATTGGTTCAAAGGGTTTGCTTGCAGGACTTCTGAAAGAAGTAAAAGCAGAGTTTTTTGCTGCCTCAACTAGACCACCAAGTGTTTATCGTGGGAATCCGTTTCAAATTGAAGTTGCAATTGGGTACGGTGGTGGTCTAGAAAGAGATGACAGTGCTAAGGTTTTACGGTTCGCAAACCGCGTGCCGCTGTTGTACTCTCAATCAAGTTGTTGCTCATTCAAGGCAGTTGCTGAAACATCATGGAAAAATTACGGGTTGGCTCAACCACGTAATTCGATTCCTTCTGGTCCACTCGTTGTGATGGTACACATGGTAAGTGTTTGGGTACCGTTTACTAGTGAGTCCAAAGAAGCCGTTGCTGATTACGATGAAATTCGCAAAGAAATGAAACTTGCTCTTCAAGAGTGCGGCAGAAAACTAGGGACTTACCTACGAAGACGAAAAAGAATGGCCAGAGAGTCCGAAAGACGAAGTGTGTTTGAAAGATACATTGGGGAAATTTCTAGATGTTGCAACTCTATTACAGGAACTGACACCGATAAACTTTACAAAGCACTTATGAAACAGGCAAATCGTCGAACAGATGAAGCGGATTCACAGCTCGACGATGAAGGCAAAGTAATTGATGATGGCGGGCGTCTTGGTACCGATGGCGATGTAATAATTGTAGACGATATGCAAGATATACCTGAGCAGGAAGAAACTCTTTTTGATAATGGAATTACAAAGAAGAATAAGAAAACTGCAAGGAAGAAGAAGAAAAAAACAACACACAGGCGGGGTAAAAAATAATGGCAAAGAAAAAGACATCAAAAAAAACTTCCAAGAAGAAAACCACAAAGAAGTCGTCAAGAAAACAAGGTCGAGTTGTGGATAAAAAAAGAGATGCCCTCACCAAAAAGAAGATTGAGGAGCTTGCTTCATCAGTTGTAAAATCTAGTTTGTCACAAAAAGAACCTAAATTTGAAATACCGACTCGCTCTATTTCAAACATGAAGTACAACAAGAAGAAACGCATCCTAGAAATGGGTTCAAATACTCAAACAAGGAGTTTGTTTAATCTTGGTCAATCACGAAAGTTCATGCAATCCCTTTTGCTTGCAAGGGGATGTCGAGATTTAATTGATGCAGAAAAGACTTTGAGTCTAAGAGGTATGTATTACATGGGTCTGCACACAATACCTGGAACTAAAGAAAAGACCTTTAACGAACAAAGCGAATCCGATGGCATATTGGAAGATCTTGAGGTCTCCCTTGATGGGTTACGTGAAGAATTACATGTTTTCGCTAAAAAACGTGGAACAATGGTGGGAAACATAACTGTTGTTGACAATGGGGATGAAATCAATTGCCGCAAAATGGGAACTGGTGGTTATGCAATTCCAAGTATTTGCGAACCAAATATTATGCAGTTCAAAGAATGCGATGCGGACTTTATCCTTCATGTAGAAAAAGACACCGTCTGGAGTCGTTTCAACGAGGATAGATTTTGGGAAAAACACAATTGTATTTTGACGGAGGGCTCTGGACAACCACCAAGAGGTGTTAGACGAATGTTGCATCGAATGCACAAGGAACTCAAACTTCCCGTTTATTGCTTACTCGACTGTGATCCATGGGGACACTATATCTATAGCGTAATAAAACAGGGTTCAATTAACCTAGCATTTGAGTCCGAGCGCATGGCTATTCCTGATGCAAAGTTCATGGGTATTCGTTCTAAGGATTACAATCGGTTAGATTTGTCGGATGATGTAAAAATTGACTTAAACGACAGAGATATTACGCGAGCAAAACAAATAGCGGCATATCCTTGGTTTGAAGGTAAACGAGAATGGCAAAGAGAAATTAAAACCATGCTTAGCAATGGCTTTAAGATGGAAGTTGAATCTCTTATTACAAAAGACATTTCTTATGTGACCGAAGAATACGTCCCAGCTCGCTTAAAAGAAGGCGATTTTCTGGATTAAGAATCTTCAAGACGTGTAAGGATTATTTCCAAGCCACTTTGAATCATGTTTGAACCGCTCGCTGTTAGCAATTCTAGCATTTCGTGTTGCTCTTGCTGCCCCAGAAAGACGGCGGACACGTTGAGTTGGCGTCAAGCGAAGCATGTGACCTAATAGTGATATATCCACACCATTAGCATCGCAATCACCGTATGGATGTTCGTTCATCCAAGATATCGCTTCTTCTTGTGACATTTCCTTTTTGAGGATACCATTAGAAATCGAAGTAAACAAAAAATAACCTCTTTTTCTTTAATAAATAAGCGTAACAATGTACACTACGATTGTTCGGCCAATGTGAATTGACTATGTTTGTCAAGCACCGCAAGAATGAAAGGACGTCTAAGAATGACATCTAAAAACAGTGAACAACTTGGATTACCTGAAACACCTTTAAAAGTGCTCGTTGCTGACGATGAGCTTCTTGTAGTTCAAGGAATAATTGGTTTATTGACAGCACTTGGATTCGAAGTAATTGGTCCATGTAAAAATGGAGTTGAAGCGATTGAGAAAGTTCATGAGGAGCGACCAGATATAGCACTCCTTGACATTCAAATGCCTGTGATGGATGGTATGCAAGCAGCACAGATTATCTTTCATGATCATGATATTCCCGTTGTTATGTTGACCGCTTATTCAGACGATCAATTTTTGCGCACTAGCATTGCTGCAGGAGTATTCGGATACTTGCTAAAACCAGCATCAAGCGAACAAATTAGTGCAGGATTAACTGTTGCGTGGCAAAGGTTTATTGACCATGTAGATCAAAGAAGTCAAATAGTTGATTTAAGAAAACGCCTTGATGATCGAAAACTTATTGAACAAGCAAAATGGATTATAGTTAAACGTAAGGACATTTCAGAACCAGAGGCAATGAAGATGTTGCAGAAACAATCTAGAAGTTCACGTAAATCAATTGCTACTGTTGCTCGTGCTGTGATTGACAGCGATGGGCTGTTGTAAATTTGGAGTGGTAGTCCGCAAGCAAAAGTGATTTCGACGTGACTGTCGCTAGATTTTTCATGAATGTCCCAGCGGCAAGGACTATTAGTATTGTGTGTCATTTAAAAACGCGCAATGAGTTTGAAACACACTCAAGTTTCATTTCGGTTGCGCAGCCAATTGCATCCCCATCTATTTGCCAAAGTGATTTCCCATCTGTCTTAACAGTTATCCGTTTACCTGTCGAGTAAATTGCATCGGGATGATGCAGATGAGTACCCCGTTTCATCCAACGAATCCAATTTAACAGGTTCAATCTGCCCTTAAGCGGAAGAAACACAACGTCCAATTTGCCATCCGTTATATTTGCGTTTCTTGCTGGATTTAAACCGCGGGCATATTGTTTGCTGTTTGCTACAACAGCCCAACCAATCATATTGTCAACTATCTGCTCTCCGTCTACTGAAATTGTAATTACAGGAGGATTCCATTTCAGAAATTGCTTTATGCATGGTAACACGTAGGAAAAGTGAGTAATTGATCTGCCCCTGTTATTTGAAAGATCAGTAACCACTGATGCATCAAAACCAACCGAAGCCATAAGTAACATAAATTTCCCATTTGCAATTGCAGTATCAATTTCAATCATATTGGGATTAATAATTGATTGAACTACATCTTCAGGGGTATTGCCATTTGTGTTCATCGATTTTGCAAATAAGTTTTCTGTCCCTGAAGCAGCGTGATAAACAGGAATATTTGTATTCACAAGAACACTTGCAGCTTGCCTTAAAGTTCCATCTCCACCAACTACAACAACTGCGTCAGGATGTATTTGTAATTTTGGCAACAACCACTTATTCGGATTCTCGTTTTGAGTTGGAATCATTTCAACATCACAGGGAACTTTAAGAAAACTCTCAGAAATAGCCCCAGCAAATTTACATGCACGACCTCTACCTGAGACAGGGTTATATAAAACTATCACTCGCATTACGCGTGCAATGGTACACACACTGTGAAATCGCTGCCTTGACCTACGGTAGAATTAACAGAAATGTAGCCACCATGTTCTTGTGCTATTCTCATTGTTGTGGGCAAACCCAGACCCGTTCCACCACGTTTCGATGATACATAGGGATGAAAAATCTCTTCCATACTCTCTTCTTCTATCCCTTTCCCAGTATCAATAATATGTATTCTTGCTTCCTCTTGATCTGAATCAAGTCGCACCATTAATTCCTTTTGCTCACAATCACTCATCGCTTGAGTGGCGTTAATTAGTAAATTTAAAACAGCTTGTTTTAACAACGAAACATCTACGTTTGCATTCACTGCATATTCAGGAAGTTGCATTCGCATGACTACATTTTCACTATCACATTGTGGGTGATAAAAATCATCAAGTTCTTTAAGCATTTCTCGTAAATCAACATCCTCTTTATGTAGTTTAATTCTTCCAGCGAATTGCAAGAAGTCGTCAAGAATCCCTTTGAGTCGCTGTACTTCTCTTGAAAGCGACTCAAGCCGTTTTGTGATTTTACTTTTTTCTTTTTCTGTAACTTCTAGGTTGTCAATATCTTCTGATAGAAGTTGAGCATTAAGACCAACTGTCGACAATGGGTTCTTAATTTCATGAGCCAACCCAGAAGTCATATTTCCAATCTCTGCCATCCTTTCGGATTGTGCGGCTCGAATTCTTGCTTCATCAGTTCGTTTTGCATCACGTTTGTGACGCCAGATTGTATAAGGCAAAACAGACACCGCCCCAATGGCGATGCCTGTTAATAGCCAAGTAAGCGAAAACATTATTTAACTCTCAACTGTTTCTTTTTCGGTCTCTTTTTCTGCATCTTTAAGTAATGCCTTGACTGAAAGTTTAATCCGACCTGTGTCGTCAACGTTTATAACTTTGACTTTTATCTTGTCGCCAACTTTACAAATGTTTTCTACTTTGTCTACAAAGCCATCTGCAAGTTCTGAGATGTGGCACATGCCATCGGTTCCGGGAGCGATTTCGATAAACGCGCCAAAGTCACGAGTCGAAACCACTTTGCCTTCAAAGACGCTGCCAACTTTGATTTCGGCTGCGATTGCTTCGACTGCTGCAAGACCTGCGTTTGCTGACTTAAGATCAACTGAACTAATAAAGACGATGCCATCGTCATTGATGTCAATGTTTGCGCCTGTGTCTTCAGTAATTTGACGGATTGTCTTGCCACCAGGACCGATGAGTTTGCCAATCTTTTCAGGGTTAATCGTAATAGTAAGCATGCGCGGTGCGTACTCTGAAAGCTCCTTACGAGGACCGTCGAGAACTGTTTCCATTTGATCGATAATGTCAAAACGACCTTTGCGAGCCATTTCGAAAATTGTTTCGAGTTCGTCGAACCAAAGTCCACGCGCTTTAAGGTCAAGTTGCACGCCGGTAATACCTTCTTTCGTACCGCAAACTTTAAAGTCCATATCGCCAAAGAAGTCCTCTTCGCCGATGATGTCCATTACGCGGACGATTTTACCTTCGTCGTTACTGAAACGACCAACACTGATACCAGCACATGTATTTTGAATTGGAACACCTGCGTCCATGAGAGCAAGGCAACCACCACATACGCTCGCCATCGAAGACGATCCGTTTGATTCAGTAATGTCACTTACAAGACGAATTGTGTATGGGAAATCCTCAACATCTGGAAGAATACCCATCAATGATCGCTCAGCAAGTGCACCGTGACCAATTTCTCGACGACCGGGACCCATTATTCGACCTGCTTCACCAACGCAGAACGGTGGGAAGTTGTAGTGTAAGTAGAACTTCTTTGCGTATTCTGGCATTAAGCCATCAACGATTTGTTCGTCTCGACCAGTACCAAGTGCACAAGTTACGAGTGATTGTGTTTCGCCGCGTTGGAACAATGCTGAACCGTGCGTTCGTGGGAAATAACTTGGATCCATAAGAAGGTCACGTATTTGGTCAAAAGAACGACCGTCAGCGCGAATGGACTCTTCAACAATCAGTTTACGAGTGCATTTCTTTTCGAGTTTACGAAACGCTTCTTTTGCTTCGCGTTGCGTTTTTTCAGCAGCCATGTGGTCGCTGTAAGTGCAACCTTCTGGAACCTGAAAATTGTTGTCAATCATTTCATTGCGGAGTGTATTGACCGCTTCACTTCGATCAGCCTTGCCGGGGATGCGACGTGCTTCAAGCATTTTTGCTTCAACGAGTTCCTTGACTTTCGCCATAACTTCATCGCTTGGAAGCGAAAGGTCGCCAACACGTTTTTCGGTCGTACCGGCTTTTTCTGCTAATTCGTTTTGGAGTTCCAAGATTGGCTTGATGCCTTCTTCGTATCCAAACTTGATTGCACCCATCACGCCTGCTTCGTCCACTTGGGCTGCGCCAATTTCAATCATATTTACTCCGTCACTGTGACCCGAAAGAACAAGATCAAGGTCGGAATATTGCATTTGTGTATACGTTGGGTTGAGGACGAATGTTTCGCCATCATCTGTAACGATTCGACCAACACGAACTGTTGCGACAGGACCTTCAAAAGGTGAATCCGTCAAGCAAAGTGCTGCGGATGCTGCTGTGCAAGCAAGCACGTCAGCGTCGTTTTCGCCATCATGACTCATGACCCATGCTTGAATTTGGCACTCGTCAATGTATCCGTCAGGGAAGAGCGGGCGAATTGGACGGTCCATCAATCGCATAGTTAGAATTTCTTTTTCGTTTGGTGCACCTTCGCGTTTTCGAAAGCCACCGGGGAATTTACCAGCTGCGCTGGTGCGCTCGCGGTAATCACATTGCAACGGGAAAAAATCTAGTCCCGGTCGTGGGTCAGATCGCATTGCCGTGCACATAACAACTGTATCTGCATAAGAAGCGATGACAGCACCGCTTGCTTGCTTTGCGACTTCACCGGTTTCAAGTCGCAGCATGCGATTTCCAATTTCCCGTTCGACAAATATTTTTGTACTCATTTTGAAGTACTCCTCTTGTTTGGCAGTTCCCTCGCTACGGTTTGTTCTGCAATTCAAGAGGCAGAAGACAAAAGATAGGTCTCGACTATCGCTTGTCCACTGCCACTCTTAGATGCAAGTACGCAAGTAGAGAACTGCGGATAGTTTATGTCTGCTTATTTACGCAGACCTAGTTTCTTAATTGTTGCTTGGTATGCTTCTCGGTTAGTTCGTGAAAGGTACTTGAGCAACCGATTTCGTTTACCAACCATCATAATTAGACCTCTTCTGGAGTGTCTGTCATGCTTATGTACTTTTAAGTGCTCGTTTAATTCCGTAATTCGAGCCGTCAAAGACGCAATTTGTATCTCTGGTGAGCCACAATCGCTGTCATGTCGCTTAAAATCTGTTTTATCAATCGTCATTGTTGTCATTTTTTTCCTCAACTTATTTTGAATCGACAATTCTACCAGAAATTTGGTTCAAAGACCATATAGAGCCCATAAACCATGACCATAAAAATCCTAATCGCAGACAAACTCGCCAAAGAAGGTGCTTCTTTTCTACGCTCTCAAAATGGGGTGGAAGTGCTTGAAAACACTGGACTTAGCGGAGATGAGTTGGTTTCGGCAATTTCCAATGTTCAGGGTGTAATAGTCAGATCAGCAGTCAAATTACCTCAGGAAACGCTTGAAAAGGCATTTGAGGACCCAAAGTGCTCTCTAAGGGGCATTGCTAGAGCCGGTGTGGGGGTAGATAACATCCACCTCCCTACTGCAACTAAACTTGGAGTTGCGGTAATGAATTCTGCATCAGCTTCCACAATTACGACCGCAGAGCACGCTTTTGCCCTCATGATCTCGTTGGCTCGGAACGTATCTAATTCAAACGCTATATTTCGAAGTGGCGGCTGGGATCGAGCAAATTTTGTTGGGGTACAACTTGCAGGTCGCACTCTCGGCATCGTGGGTATGGGAAGAATTGGACAAGCAATGGCAAGAAGAGCAATTGCCTTTGGAATGGAAGTTATTGGTTTTGACCCATTCATGAAAGAGCCTACCGCTCTTGATGGGAAGGTTAGAATGATGCAGTCGTTTGATGATTTAATCGAACAAGTTGACATTGTGACTTTCCATGTTCCTCGTACTGAACAAACAACTGGAATGTTAAGTTCTGAACAATTTGCAAAATGTAAGCCAGATCTTTTGGTAATTAATGCCGCCCGAGGTGGAATTGTTGATGAAGATGCTCTTATGGCGGCACTTGATGAAGGAAAGTGCGCGGGTGCTGCAATTGATGTTTATCTTTCAGAGCCACCTGCCGAAGATCATCCTTTCCGCTCACATCCAAAAGTGTTGTGTACTCCGCACCTTGGCGCTTCAACTGTTGAAGCACAAGAAGCGGTTGCTGTAAACGCGTGCTCATCACTTCTTCGTTATTTACAGGGGGAAGGACTTGATAGTGCTGTCAATGCTGGGGGGCTTGATTTAGAACTTAACAATAGACAGCGTACTTTTGTTGATCTAGCACAACGAATGATTACATTACTTGGCACAGTTGCAAACCTACCAAAAACACAAGAAGTTACTATTGAACTTCGCGGAAAAACAACTGAAGGCAAGGGTGACACAATTGCTAGATACACCTTGGTCGCACTTTTGCAAAAATGCTGCAACGAACCTGTTTCAATTATTAATGTAACAGCCATGGCACGAGAACTTGGCATTACTGCGTCTACTGTGGTTGGTTCACCCGAAGCAATTGACTCACTATCAATAAAAACATATGGTGAAAAAGAACATTTCATTGAAGGAACCGTTCACGCAGATGGTCAACCGAGAATTACAAACATCGATGGGCGTGGTTTTGATATGGTGCCATCGGGTCACATGATTGCACTGTTCAACGACGACCAGCCGGGAATGGTTGGGAAAGTTGGAGCAATTCTTGGCGAAGCTGACATGAACATTGACGAGATGGTCATCGGTCATGGTGATAAAGACGGAGTTGCCATGATGATTATCAAGACAAATACTGTGCCAAGTGATGATTTACTTGCACAACTTGCAGGCATTGACGGCGTGTCTAAAGTTGCCAGCGCCGAGATTTGATTTAAACAAACGACCTCGGGATAGTTTTTGTTCAATTATTAAAACCAATAACCAACTGGGTGGGAAAGAAATTGGTCTAATGCAATTCCGTTTTGTCCGACCAAAATTGATTTTGTCACATCGAATTTCTTAGAGAAACTTATTATTCCGCCATGTTTTTGCAAAGACGGTTTGCCTTTTCCAGTTCCGACTTCGATTGCAACAATCGCATCGCCTCTTCGCAAAATAAAATCGATTTCCTTGTTGCGATCTCGCCAATAAAATAATTCACATGCACCTACCGCTGCTGCGTTGGCTAGATACGCTCCAACCGCGGACTCAACTAACCTGCCATAGTACTCTTTGTCATCAATGGTCTGGTTTTTCGTCTTTCCACTTTGTGCACTCATTAATGCTGTATTTAACACCTGTAATTTTGGAATAGAATTTCGTGTTCGAACAATTGCTGTAGAAAACTTCTGCAATCCCCGCACCATTCCGGCACCAGAAAGCAATTCCAGATAATGCGCTAGCGTAGTTGTGTTTCCTGCATCGTGTAATTGACCTAACATTTTTGTGTATGAAAGCAATTGGCCAGAGTATGCACAACTTAATTCAAATAAACGTCTTAATAAAATGGGCTTGTCTACTCTAGAAAGTAAGAGTACGTCTTTTGAAATTGTCGGTTCAATAATTGCATCCAAAATGTATTGTGTCCACCGGTTGTGGTCGTCTGCAAAAGTGGCGGCACCGGGATACGATCCATACATAATAAACTGGTCTAAAGTAAAACCAAAACAATTGTTCATTTCGGAAAAGTTCCAATGTGGCACCCTGATAACTTCAAACCTACCCATTAAACTTTCAGTCAACCCCTGTTGTACAAGCAGCGGTGCAGAACCAAGAAGAACGACCTTGAGTGCAATTCCGCTAATTGAATCCTCGTCCCAAAGTTGTTTAACAACTGCTGACCAGTTCGCTATTTTCTGTACCTCATCAACAATGAGGATCGCTTCTTTCGCTGCAGATTCTTTCGCAAGAAGGCGAGCAATTTCCCATTGCTTCGTGAGCCAAGTTACATCTTGCAACGTTGGACCATCTGCACTTACGTAGTGGCTTTTGTGTGTATCACCTTCAACCGCTTGCAGAGCGATGGTTGTTTTGCCCACCTGCCTAGGACCAGCAAGTACTTGGATAAATTTCCTCTGCTGAGCTAAACGGCTCTTGAGGATTTCCACTTGCGAGCGTTGAAATGATGGCAACAAATTACTCATGACACTGAGTAATATTACTCAATATATTGAGCAAAATGTACTTTTATGGAAAAATATACAACAATCGTTAATTTTGGGCTTTAATCACCGTTTTTTTGAGCGGTTTTTTTACATAATCTCACTTGGAAAGAGTAATTCTTACTGAAAACGTTCAGTAAAAACCATGTGACAGTCACGTCGAAATCAAACGCTGCGCGGGATTGTTTTAGACGTTTTATTTTAAAACTGAGCGAGCCAAGTGCCGATTTTGGTGACGCCCTCTTCGATTTGGTCTTCGCTACATGCAAACGAAAGGCGAATGTGATTTGGTCCACACCCTCCAAAGTCGGTTCCTGGAACAACCGCGACACTCGTTTCATCAAGTAAGGCCTTAGTAAAGTTCACCGAATCAGTAATCTGCGTTCCAGCGGGTGATGTCTTGCCAAAGTAATACGAAATTTTTGGAAACGCATAAAAGGCACCTGTTGGCTGCGCGCACTCAACGTTTGGCCACTCTTGAATCAACTTGAACATAAGCGCTGCACGTTTTGCAAAAACCTGCCGCATCGATTCTACTTCTTCGTTCATGCCAAGTGCCACTGGAATCGTTGCATAACAAAAACTTGTAATCGATGTATTGATTTGGCTCTGCAACGTATTCATCGCTTTTGCAACATTTTCTGGAGCACAAGCATAGCCAATGCGCCAGCCAGTCATTGCGAATGCTTTTGACAACCCGTTAATCGTAATAACTTGATGTGCTATCTCAGGAACTGAACCAAGTGAAAAATGTTCGATGTCACTGTAAATTAGCTTGTCGTAAATTTCATCGCTAATAATATAAACGTCAGGGTGTCGCTCAAGCATTTTCGCAATTTCTTGCAACTCTGCTGGAGTGTACATCGTCCCGCAAGGGTTGCTTGGCGTGTTAATCATGATCGCTTTTGTGTTTGGTGTAATCGCCGCTTCAATTTCTTCAGGCGTACACTTAAAACCAGTTGACACATTGGTCGAGACCTCGACCATCGTTCCACCCGCAAGTTTAATCATCGGCTTGTAACTCACCCACGCAGGAGTTGGTACAACGACTTCATGGTTTTTTCCCGCGTCTAGAATAGACATCAACGCTAGGTTGATAGACATTTTTGCACCCGAATTGATTGAGATGTTTTTCTCAGTACAATCAATATTGTTTTCGGTGCGCAATTTGTTTGCGATTGCTTCACGCGCTTCTGGTGTTCCAGAAGATGGCATGTAGTGTGTTGCTCCCGAGTGTAGGGAGTCAATTGCTGCCTGTGTTATCTTCTCGGGGGTGTCGAAGTCGGGCTCGCCAGCACCAAAGGCGATGACATCTTTGCCTTGTGCTTTCATCTCTTTCACTTGAGCGCTAATTGCCAAAGTGATTGAAGGTGGTATTGATTTCGCTCTGTTTGAAATTTCCATGTCAGGAAGGATAGTCGATGTTTGCATAGTAGGCAGAGTACACGAAGCGCCCTTCTGATACCATGCCCACCATGCATTTTGAAGCACATCAGCCAATTATTGACGACCTTGAGGCGCGGATTTTGACGATTCGTGATTCTCTTTGACTACGATGCAAAAGTAGAAAAAAGAGAAAAATTACAACAAGATATGAATGGAGCGGGATTCTGGGACAGCCAGAGTGCTGCTCAGAAAGTAATCGACGAATACAAGGTGCTAAAAGCACAAACAAGCGATTTAGAAGATGTAATTGCTGACTTTGAGGACTCTCTTGTTGGATATGAACTTGCAAAAGAAGCTAATGATAAAGAATTGCTTGAGGAAGTCGACGAACAACTGTTCAAAATGCAATTTCGTATGGACAAAGTGGAGTCGCAATCCCTCCTAAATGGGAAACACGACTATCGAAACTGTTTTGTTTCAATTCAAAGCCGAGATGGTGGCACCGAGGCAGATGACTGGGCTTCAATGCTTGACAGAATGTACAAAAGTTACTGGGAACAAATGAACTTCAAAGCTGAAGAAATCAGCATGACCCATGGCACTGAAGTAGGAATCAGTGAAGTAACCTATCTCATAAAGGGTCCAATGGCGTATGGTTACATGAGTTGTGAAAGAGGAACACATCGTTTAGCAAGGGTATCCCCATTTAATGCTCAAGGGAAAAGACAAACTAGTTTTGCGACAATTGATGTTATTCCTGAATTTGACGAACAAGATGTAGAAATTGATGACAAAGACATTGAGTTTACGACATTCGCTCGCTCTTCTGGCCCCGGTGGTCAAAACGTTAACAAAGTAGCTTCGGCTGTTCGAATTGTGCACAAGCCAACTGGCATTATGGTCGTAAGTTCTACACATAAAGCGCAATTACAAAACCGTAAACAAGCGATGCGAATTTTGCAAGCAAAGTTAGAGCAACTTGAAGAAGAAAGACGGCAAGCAGAACTCGACCAAGCAACCGGCGGTGCTGTTGACCAGGGCTGGGGAACCCAAATTCGAAGTTACGTTATTTACGACAACCGAGTGAAAGACCACCGCACCAACCATGAGGTTGGCAACCCGCAAACTGTACTCGATGGTGCGCTTGAGGGCTTTATAGATGCTGAGTTAAAACGAAGACGGTCGTCGAAGAGTTAATTCAGTGACAGTCATTCTTGCAAGAACACAAAACACACAAAAATGGGACACACATTATTTCACCGTAGGGATGTCCCAACGTTTCAGTTATTCGATATCAATTCTTCGCATATACACATGCGGCATGGCATTCATCGTAAACTCTTTGCCGAAAATTTCAAAACCATTTTTGAGGTAAAAATCTTGTACGTTTTTTCTGGCTGTACACCAAATACCTTCTCCATCAGGGATAACCTTTAGAATTATTTCATTAAGTAACTTCTGTCCTATGTTCTTTCCTTGCATTTCTTTTTTTACTGCCATTCCACGAAGTCGCCAAGGATGCCTTGGACAATAATCATGATTCTCAGGAAGTAAAGAAGCAACTGCAATAATCTCGTCGTCTAATTCAACTGCTACGTGTTTTGTTTTTGGGTCATAATCTAAATCGTAAGTCCAATTTTCCTTGGGTTGACCGGGACGCAAAACTGATTCCCTAAGCTCGTAGCAATCCTCTGCAGAAGCATTGAGAAAAAATTTTAGCACTGCTTCAATCTCACCACTCTGCAAGAAGGTAAGTTTCTCCAAACAATACGGGTAGAGCCGCCCATAGTTGAATACCTGTGATTTATGTCAACTGTTCTTCGACGAGTTTCTTTTCTTATAGAAGGAGTGCCGAATATCTTTTTCATACCACGCATTCCAAGATATTCAAAATAGGCCAGTTCAGCACCATCTTTCATTAATCCGAACATAACTTCAAACAAATGCTGTACAAAGTCCACTGGAAAATTATTGAATGGCAATCCACAAATTACTGCATCAAATTTACCTTCAAGATCCGCTTCTTCGATAGGTGAGTTGTGCAAAACCACTTTTATGTTTTTATTCATTTCGCGAAAGTTTGAAAGAATAGAATCCTCTAATAATTTGCAAAAATCATCGCTCAATTCAACTATGTGCAACTCATCACCGTCATTTAAGTTTTTAAGAATCTCTTTAGTAAACGATCCTGTTCCAGCACCAACTTCAAGAATCCTCTGGTTTGTAGTCATTTGCATTGACTTCACCATAGAGCGCGCTAAAAAACGTGAAGACGGAGCGACAGCCCCAGTCGTCCTATAGTTATGTATTGATTGAGTTATGAAGTGGATTACGCGCTCGCTTGAGCTGTCGTCTTTTCTTCAGCCATCTTCACAAGTTGATCAAATGCCTTTGAATCTTGAATAGCAAGTTCACTCAACATTTTGCGGTTTATCAATACACCGGCTTGTGACAGTCCATTCATAAACCTGCTGTATCTTGTACCACGCATTCGACATGCTGCAGTAATTCTAGTAATCCATAATCGGCGGAAGTCGCGTTTACGTGCTCGACGATCTCTATATGCAAATTGACCTGCACGTGTCAAAGCAACTTTTGCTTGTTGCTTATGTCTACTTTTTGTTCCCCAGTAACCGCGAGCTTCGCGGAGGATTCTCTTTCGTGCCTTATTTCTTGCGGCACCTTTTCTTACGCGTGGCATAAAAATGCTCCTATTAGTTCAGCCAGATCGGGGGTTTGACTAAGTATCAAATCACTTGAACCCGTCAAGCATATCACTTCGATTTGTTTCTTACTTACCTGCAGTGAGTCGCAAATTAAGCATAGCCCCAATTCTCTTAACATCACTTTTGCCAACATAGTTTGGCTCTCTGTAAGAGCGCATCAACTTGCCTGATTTATGGCTTCGCAAATGACCGCCGAATGCGCGGCTAATTTTTGCCTTACCTTTTGCAGTAATTTTTACTCTTTTCTTCAGACCTTTGTTTGGTTTTAACTTTGACATTTCTTTTCTACTCCAAATCGAACCGCGCATTATATCAGAATTATGAGGGATGGAATCGTGGTTTAATGAGTCAAAAAGATGTCGATACCACGGTTTTTGCCATCTAGAATCCAAATCAAATCACCACCATGAACTGGAACAGGCAACGAAGCGGTTGATCCATCATCACGTAAGTGGTTTTGGCCCAGTGAGCCATGGTTTTGAGATAGAGTCAGGGGGTTAAACTGTTTACCCTGAAGCATTTTTTCAAGGATCGGATTCCGGTCACTCATAATAATGAGAAACCTACCATGATTACGAATTTTGTCCCAGATTTCAGCTGGTTGTGTCTGGTAACTAAACCCATGGCGGTCATCTCCATGACCTGGACAATTCAAATGGTTTTCCTCGCAGTAACCTTGATGAACCAAAACATCTGGGTTTATTCTCTCTGGTATGAGACCACCAAATACAGACGCTACAGCAGGTGCTTGAGTTGTTGGCATTTCGCTATTATTGTCAAGTGCGTAATTGACCAAACCATGGCCTACCATCGCCATGTTTGATGCACATTGGTTGTTGATTGATTGAGCACGATAGAAGTTACTAAACATAGCTAATAATGCAACAGATAGAAGAATCGCTGCAGCTGTACCGATCAAGTCCGGCATTCTTAAACGGAACCCTCTTTTAGTAGTTTCTAATTCTGGTACGACAACTTGCATGCGCGCTGCTCGCTTGGATTCGTACTGGTCAATTCTTGCAAGAGTTGCGTCAATTAGAGTGTCAGAAGCATCTTCGACAGGATATGCTTCTAGTAAACCAAGCTTTGCAAGAATACTTCTTGCCCGCTGTTCATCTTCGTTTGTTAAATATTCAAGTTGAGATAGTTCAAAACCTACATCAACTAACTTATCAAGCATTTCAGCATCTGCTTCGCTTAGTTGTAGATGATTAAAACCCTGATTCATTCGCTCTCCTCTTTAATCTGTGCTGTTTGCCATGATTTGCTAAATGCAGCAACTGCGGCGTGTAGCCGACTTTTGACTGTACCGAGTGGTATTTGGAGAGAATCAGCTATTTGCACGTAACTCATTTGTTGGAAGTAACTTAACAAAAGAATCTCCCGTAAATGGCTAGGAAGTTCATCGACTGCTTCTCGTACGCAGTTGATTTGTTCGTTGTTGAGTAGTTTTGCATCTGGCAATTCCTGTTCACTTTCCATTAAATCGACAAAGCGAGCACCCTCGCCGTCACCGCCCACTTCCGCAGACAGTGACAGTACTGTCCGCTTTGAATGCTTACGATGCCAGTCCCTACCTTTGTTCGCTGCAATTGTAAAAAGCCACGGTTTAAATCGCCTAGATGGGTCAAATGTCTCGCTAGAGATGTGAATTTGGAGAAAAGAGTCCTGAAATACGTCCTCAGCCGCTGCTCTAGAGCCCACAAAACGCGTTAGAAAGTGGAGAAGATCGTTTTTATACCGGTCCATCAATTCTGGAAATGCGTCGGAATCGCCATCAATATGAGCAGCTAAAAGTTCCTCATCAGTTCGAATGTCGCTTTCGGCAGCCATTGGTTGGACAGCGTACGCTATATGAGATGCATCTGCAATTACTTCGTACTACCATACTCACCCTTTTCCTTATGGCTCCTTCTTGTACATCTCGGCAAACGGTTGAACTCTTGGGTTTTGATGGTTGCCCAAACACGCCAGAACTGCGCAAGCGCTTGGTAGCATCTGATCCAACACTCCAAATTATTGATGTTGATTTGATGTCACTTTCATCAAACGACACTCGACTTGGTTGGGGTGCACCAACAATTCTAATTGACGGAAAAGATTTGTTTGGACTTGAACCAAGTGGAGGAAATGTAAGTTGCCGTAATTGGTCTAGCGGACTCCCATCAATTGAGGAGATTCAAGAGGCAGTGGAAGAGCACAAAAAATGAGTGGTTGGTGGGTGCATGAATTATGGAACGCTGGAAGAGGTACTGAACTTGTCTCGTGGATATTTTGGGTTATTGCATCTATTACGTTGCACGAACTTGCTCATGGATGGGCTGCTATTTGGGAGGGTGATGACACACCACGAGTTACTGGACATATGAGCGCGAATCCGATTGTTCACATGGGATTGCCTTCGTTGATTTTGTTTTTAATTTTGGGCATTGCGTGGGGCATGATGCCTGTAAATCCATATCGTTTTAGGCACGG